>QHPX01000146.1:37056-78526 GCA_003219195.1 Verrucomicrobiota bacterium | reverse complement strand
AGGTCAATTGCAGCGACAATGGATGAGATGTCGATCTTGCGGTAGGACGCCGCGCTGTGACGTCCGCGGTCGGCGCAGCGCGCCGACCCTACCGATCGCAGCGATAACAGCTCGGATAATGTCCGAGGCCGTTACGATAATTCACGTAAGTCGCAAGCGCGAGAAGCGGGAAATTTTGGCGATAAAAATCGTACTTCAAATAAAACACGCGCGGGAAACCAGTGCCGGTGATTTGCGGTTCGTCCCATGAACCGTCGGATTTCTGCGAACTGAGGAGGAAACGCAGACCGCGCTGGATGCTGGGCCGGTCGAGATCGCCGCATGCGCAGATGCCCATGACCGCCCAGGCGGTTTGCGAAGCCGTGCTCTCCCCTCGCCCCTTGCACGTGGAATCGTCATACGTCACGCAGGTTTCGCCCCAGCCGCCGTCATCATTCTGACAGCTCTCCAGCCAATCGCGTCCGCGCAAAACCCAATCCTGCGTCATGTCCTGGCCGATCGCGCGCAAGCCGCGGAGGACCTGCCAAGTCCCATAAATATAATTGACGCCCCAACGTCCGAACCACGAACCGTCGTCATCCTGCGTGTCGATCAAATATTGGAGGGCGTCGCGCACGGAACGTTTGTTCCGGTCGAATCCGATGTAACCGAAAAGCTCGAGCGTGCGCGCGGTTAGGTCGCTGCAGGTCGGATCGAGAATGGCGTTATGATCTGCGAATGGCATGTCTTCGAGCCACGGTGTCGTCACGTTTTTATCGAACGCAGCCCAGCCGCCATCGTCGCATTGGAAACTAAGCAGCCAATCGATAGCCCGGCGGAAAAGGCCGTCGAGCGGCTCTCGATCTTGCGGCCGAACGAGACGAAGCCCCATCAGCACCATGGCGGTGTCGTCCACGTCTGGATAGTAAACGTTGTTGTACTCGAAGGCCCAGCCGCTCGCCTCCGGATGCGGATTGTTCACGGCCCAGTCGCCGCGAATCCGCACTTCCTTCTTGATCAACCAATCGGCCGCCTTTTGCAGCGCCGGATGCTCCGGCGACAAACCCGACTCTCCCAGGGCGATCATGTTGATGGCAGTGTCCCAAACCGGCGAGAGGCAAGGTTGAATCCGAAAATCGTCCGGATCATCGATAAACAGACCGGCAAAGTCCTTCGCCGCCTTCACGTAAACCGGGTGCGTTTTCGGATAACCGAGCGCACGCAAAGCGATGAGACAATTAAGCATAGCGGGATACACGGTGGCGAGTCCGTCGCTCCCCTCGCCAATTCGTTCGAGCATCCAGCGCTCCGCTTCCTCGAGTGCGCGCTGGCGAATCGGACGAAACTCTAGCGGATGCAGAAATTTGAAAACGTCATCGACGCGCAGGAAAAAATTGCGCCAGGTGAAGAACCGTTCGCTCCGCGGCAGGCGAAGGTCCTGATTCTCGGTGCCTAACGGATAAAGCTCGTGCAATTGTTTTTCGCCGGGAAGCACGCGGGACGGCTTGAAATGATTGATGATGGCGAGCGGAATAAGCATCGCCCGACTCCAAGACGACATTTTGTAAATGTGGAACGGCGCCCAACTCGGCAGCAGCACCATCTCTACCGGAATCGTCGGCAAATATTTCCACGGGAATTGGCCGAGGAGCGCGAGATAAAGTTTGCTGAAAGTGTTCATGGCCGGAATGCCACCCAGCCGCAAGATGTTGGCGCGCGCTTCCTGCATGAACGGCGCGTCCGCCGAAATGCCCGCGAGCTTCAGCGCGAAGTAGGCCTTAACCGAGGCGTTGATCTCGCTCGCGCCACCAAAATAAATATTCCAACCGCCGTCAGGCAGTTGCCGTCTCAAAATGTGGCGGATACAGCGCTGCTGCATCTGCCCATCCACTTCGCCACACCAGTGCATGAACAGGATGAAGTCCGAGCAGAGCGTTGAATCGACCAGCAGCTCACCGCACCAATGGCCGTCCGCCTTTTGTTGCCGCAAAAGATTTTCCTGGGCGCGCGCGATAGCATCGACAATTTGCGGATCGCTCGCCAAATAGGACTCAGCAAGATCGGGTCGCGCGCTTGGCAATGAAATCATGTCGGTTTTGCGGTTCATGATTGTCGATCTTGTCCGCCTCAGGCGGATCGATCTTACGAAGCTTGCGCGGCAACCTCGGCGCGTTTACCGGTGATGTGCCCGTTTCCGCAGCTCACCCCGTTAAAAGCGACAGTCTCGCTACCACGGCCGGTCGGCTTCGGCTTCGCACCGAAATTGAACTTGATGTTTTTCCAGGTGTCGCCCCGCTGCGCCTGCAAACCGAGCGTCGCGGTCGGTTCGTAACCGCAGTGCACCATGCAGTTTTCGCAGCGACTGTCGCGCGCCACGCCGTTGACAACTCCGTATTTGTCCCACTCGACCTTCTCAAGCAACTCCGCATAGCTCGAATAATGCGCGTCGGTCATGAGATAGCACGGACCTTTCCAGCCGCGAATGTTGCGCGTCGGGATCGCCCAGGCTGAGCAAGTCAGGTCGCGTTTGCCGGCGAGAAATTCAAAATAAATCGGCGTGCCGAAAAGAGTGTATCGATTCATCCACTTTTCGATCTTCTGGAATTTCGCGATCGTCATCTTACGGGTAAGAAAGAAATTTTCTGGCTGCAGATTGAGCCGCTTGATCATGTCCTTCTTGGCTGCGTCGTATTCGTAGCCGGGCGAGATAGTGTGCCCGTCCACACCGAGATCGGAAAGATAATCGAACATTTGCTCGATCTCCTGCATGTCGGTTTCCTTGTAGATCGTTGTGTTGGTCGCAACCTGATAGCCGAGAATTTTCGCCATCTTGATCGCGAGAATGCATTCCTTGAAGACGCCTTCGCGCTCAACAATGAGGTCGTGAATGCGCTCGAGACCATCGAGATGAACGTTCCAATACATCCATTTGCTCGGGCCAATCGTAGGCTTGGCCGGATCTTTAGAACCTTTGCGAATTTCCGTCGCATCTTTTTCCGTGATCAAACCGGCGGAGAGGAGATCTCCGATTTTTTCTTCAACGAATTGCGATTCGATTGACAACCGTGACGCCAGCCATTCGCGCATCTTTTTGCGCATGAACATCGCATTTGTGCAGATGTAAACGATGCGGTCCTGCGCGAGCAACCCTTTCACCAAAGCTTCGATATGCGGATAAATGAGCGGTTCGCCGCCGCAGATCGAGATCATGGGGGCGTTGCATTCTTCGGCCGCCCCCAGGCAATCCTCCAGGCTCATCATGTCCTTGAGAGAGGTGGAATACTCGCGAATCCGCCCGCAACCGGTACAGGTAAGATTGCAAGTGTGCAGCGGCTCGAGTTGCAAGACAGTGGCGAACTTTTTCGTGCCACGAAGCTTTTGCCCGATCATGTAGCCCGCGATTTTCGTCGTTAGGGCAAGGGGAAATCTCATAAGGCCGAGGATACTAACGAGGGTCTCCGACGTGTCAATAGAAGCACGCCCAGCGTGAAATAGAGCTAAATCGGCTTATAAAGCGAGTAAATCATGCACGATCATTTTATGCACTTAAGTTATCAGCCGGCAAATGCGCAGAGCATTGTACGCAATATCTGTCAGGGCGAGGCAGATGAGGCAGGCGGCGAACAATTCGGCAAATGAAATTCGTCGCCCCGCGAGGGCAAAAGTGCGATCTTTTCCCAGCCCCAGAACAAGCGTTGAGGCGACGAACACAAAGGGCAGAAAAAGTGACAGAATGAATCTGCTGTCACTGACGATCGCGTCGTACCACGCATACAGGAGCACGTAGGAAAAGAAGAAGAGAAAACAAAAAATCGCTGCGAACGGATTTTCCGCTATCAATCGACAGGCCAGTTGACGTTGTCGGGGCGCGAGGACCGCAGCCGTGAGAATGAAGAGAAGCACGAATTTGTAATAGCCCGTCGCCTTTGCACTTCGCGTCGCTAATGTTTTCAATCCATGGCCTAATCGATAGGCAACCTGAGCGGCGGAATGTTCTCGCCAGTATTTCCCCGGCGAAGGAACCTGATCCAGCGGAAAATCACGCCCTCCCGCGCTGTTGTCATATGCCTTGGTGAATGCCACCGCTTCCGGCCACGAATCGCACCACATGTAAAACGTCGAATTCACATTGTAGAAATAATGTCCGAAAATTTGTTTGCTCGTTCGGATGTAGGGAAAAATCACGGCGCCGAAAGTCCCGATTACCAGCAATAGCAGCCCGAATCGACGCAATGCCTCACGTAAGCGCGTGTCCGACTGGGCGCGATATTCCCAAAAACTCTGCCCGAGAAATACGACTGCCCAAAGTCCGAGCGCCGGCAGGACCGATGCCTTTGTTAAATGTGCGAGGCCGGTCGCAGCACCGCTGAATATTGCGAGCCACCACCGCGGTGCAGTCAGCATCCGCACCAGAACAAGAAATGAGCAAAAGCTAAGGAAATAAAAAAGCACCTCGGTCTGCACTAACCCCGAGCGGTACACAAAAACGCCAAAACCTGTCATGACGAGCAGCGCTAGCGCGTAGAAAGTTGGGAAAAATTTTCGGAAAATCAGAAACAAAAGTAGAAGAATGAGAATTGATAAATTGATATTGAATGACTGGGCGCGTGTAAGGAATTGCGTCTCGCTCAGGCCGGGGCGGTAAATAAGCGACAGCAGAAATGGGAAAACCGGCATGCGGTTGCGTCGGCCGACGACGGTGTAGCCGCTGTCATGCATCTGCTTCGCGTAGGCGAGGTACGCGGCCTGGTCGCTCTGGTTCGCGGGCGTGACGATCACCTCCCGCCGGGCCTGCGCCTCCAGCCCGTAGACGCTTAGAATCGTCACAACGATCACGACGATAAAACCGCCTCGGCGAAAAAAATGCGTCACCGCTTGGGAAATTACGGCGCCTGCCAGCCGCGCCGGATCAAACTAATGGCGATGGCAGCGAGCAAGAGCGCAATTATTTTCGAAACACCACGCAAACCTTGCTTGCCCATCCAGCGAGTGAAGCGGCCGGCGTTGCACAAGGCGATCGCGACCAGAGCGAGATTTACCAAGAGCGAAAGGAGCGTGAAAAAGAGGCCGACTGAATCAACCAGAATGAGCAACGCGGTGAGCAGCGCCGGGCCGGCAACCAACGGCATCCCGAGCGGGACGACACCGAATTCATCGCTTCCGCCGCGATCGGGCGGACCAATCCCGACCAGTTCGCGCACGGCCAGGCAAAGCAAAATCAAGCCACCGCCGACCTGAAAATCGGCAACCGTGATTCCGAGCGCGCCGAAAATAATTTTGCCGAGAAAGATAAAACCGATCGCGACCAAAAGGGCGGTGAAAATTCCGAGAAAGGCCTGTCGTTGTCGATGTTCGTTTGAAGCGCTGCTGCCGAGTCCCATGAAAATCGCTACCAGACCGATCGGATCGATCGCGACAAAGACCGGAATAAAGGCGAGCAGAAATTTTTCGATCACGGATCAAGATTGCACGGCATGTTTTCGCTTTACCGAGTATTCTTTCTACACAATCATCGCGCTCTCAATCAACCAAACCTTTCCGCATGAAACGTTTCTACCTGTCGATCTTGCTCTCCGTTGTCGTTGTCGATCTTTGCGATGCCGAACTCAAAACCGTCAATGATTTCGGGACGGCGGCGGTCAAAGCGAATGCCGTTCTGACTATTCCCGATTGGGAGCAGACCCCGGAAGCGGTCGATGCCGCGATGAAAGACGCAATTGCGAAAGCGAACAAGGCACTCGATCAAATCGGCACTCAAGACCCAGGCAAAGTCAGCTTTAAGAGCACGGTCGTCGCGCTCGATAATCTTACCTACGCGGCCACTCTCGAGGCGAATAAAGTCACCATCATCAAAGAAACGAACACGAATGCGGCGATGCGCACAGCGGCGGAAAACGCCGTGAAAATTTTCCAAGATTGGGCGGTCAGCATCGATTATCGCGAAGACGTTTACAAAGCGCTGAAAGCCTTTGCCGACACTCATCCGAAACTTTCTGGCGAAGACGAGAAACTGCTGTTTGAGACGATGCGCGATTATCGGCGAGCTGGCTTGGAACTCTCCCCGGACAAACGGAAGGAAGTCGAGCAACTGCGCAAGGAGTTGTCGAAGTTAGGCACTGATTTCGACACGAACATTGTCAAAGCCAAAGCGCCGGTCATTTTCACAAAAGCGGAACTGGATGGCGTTCCGGAAAGCTTCTTCGCCTCACCCGGCGTCAAAACCGGCGATGACGCCTACACCGTGATGGCGAATGTCACCTGGCAATTCATAGCGGTGGAGGAAAACGCCAAAAGCGAGGCCACCCGCAAGAAGCTTTACGTGATTCACGACAGTTTGGCGAAAGACACAAACGTGTCCGTGCTCAATCAAATGGTGCTTCTGCGCAACAAGATCGCGCTGCGGCTCGGCTACAAATCGTGGGACGACTACCAAACCGAAACGCGTATGGCCAAGACCGGCGCGGGCGCGAAGTCTTACATCGGCAATCTCGTCGCCGGCATTCAACCGAAGTTCGATGCGGAAGTTTCCACGCTTCAAAAAATGAAAGCCGCGGACACAAACGATCCCAGCGCCAGGATCGGCGTCTGGGATTGGCGTTACTACACGAACCAGCTCAACAAACAGAAGTACGCCGTCGATAAGGAAGCGCTCCGCGTTTATTTCCCTTTTCAAAAAGCGCTCGAGGGAATGTTCAGTATTTATCAGAGCATTTTCGGCCTGAAGTTTGAAAAAATCACCGCGCCCTACAAATGGATCGATGATTTGCAGCTCTTTCTCGTGACCGATTCCGCCAGCGGCGAACCGCTTGGCATGTTTTACCTCGACATGTTCCCGCGCGAAGGAAAGTTCAATCACTTCGCTGAGTTTGAAATCATCGGCGGCAAACTTCTGCCGGACAGAAAATATCAGCGGCCGACGGTCGCGTTGCTTTGCAATTTCCCGCCGCCGAGCGCGGACAAACCTTCATTGCTAAGTCATTCCGATGTCGAGACGCTTTTCCACGAATTCGGTCACGCGTTGCATACAATCACGACGCGCGCCAAGTACGGCCGCTTTGCCGGGACCAATGTGCCGCGCGATTTTGTCGAAGCGCCCTCACAGATGTTGCAAAACTGGGTTTGGGACAAAAAGGTGCTCGACACTTTCGCGGCCGATTATCGCGATCCG
Source organism: Verrucomicrobiota bacterium (assembly GCA_003219195.1). Taxonomy (GTDB): domain Bacteria; phylum Verrucomicrobiota; class Verrucomicrobiia; order Chthoniobacterales; family UBA10450; genus UBA10450. The sequence continues at coordinate 71,379 of QHPX01000146.1, read as the reverse complement.
TCAAAGAAAATTCCGGCGGAGATCATCAAGAAGATGAACGATGCGAAGCTAGCGACGGCAGGCGTTATTTATCGGCGGCAGTTTGCTTTCGCCTCGCTCGATCTCGCCTTGCACGATCAGCATCCAGAAAATGATCCTTACGATTGCGTCGCGATGTCCAACCCGATTCTCGAAAAAGTTTTTCTGCCGATCGACCCGAACACGACGTTCGTTTCCTATTTCGGCCACTTGAACGGGTACGACGGCGGTTACTATGGCTACGCCTGGGCCGATGCCATCGCCGCGGACATGGCCACCGTTTTCGAAAAAGCGAAAGATGGTTATCTGGATAGGCAAGCTGGCTCGCGATTGCGTCACGAAATTTACGAACAGGGCGATTCGCGCGATGTGACACTGTCGATCGAAAAATTCCTCGGCCGCGGACAATCGATCGAGCCGTTCCTGAAAAAAATCGGCATTGGCGGGGAAAAGAAGACCAAAGCTGGGCCTTTGCAAGAAAGCAGATAGTTGTAGCGGCGCTTGACGCAAGCGCCGCTACAACTCCTGCACCCCTGTGAAAATCTGCGTTAATCTGTGGCCAATTCTTCTTCTGCTTTGCGGCACGGCGCGTCACCGCGCTGAAACTGATGTCGAAAAAGGTACGCACCTATTCGCCCAATGTGAAAGGTATCCGACCATCCTCGATCATCATCCCTACAAATATGTCCACCTTGAATGAGCTGTAGCCACCGGCCTGCAGCCGGTTAACGTCGCACCGCGACATGGCTGCAATATTTGCGACGCTCAGAGAGCGCCGCTACAGAAGAGATATGAAAACAATGCGCTGTTTTCTCGCGATAATCTCCGCCACTACCATGTCAATCTTGGCCGGCAGTCCGGAAGATCGGCTAAAGCCGGCGCTAGATGTAATCACGCCCGACGGTTTGCTCGCGCACATCAAAGTGCTTGCCTCCGATGAGTTTGAAGGCCGCGCGCCGGGCACGAAAGGCGAAGAGCTGTCGGTCAAATATATCTCCGAGCAGTTCAGGTCAATCGGCTTAAAACCGGGAAATCCCGACGGCAGTTTCACCCAGGAGGTTCCGCTCGCCGGAATCAAGAGCGATCCACGGATGATGTTCGTCGTGAACGGCCAGTCAACTGAGCTGAAATATCCGGATGATTTCGTTGCCTCGTCGGCGCGTTTGCAAAATGAAATCAAGATCGACAATTCCGACATCGTATTCGTTGGTTACGGAATCGTCGCGCCGGAATATGGCTGGGACGATTACAAAGATGTCGATGTCCGGGGCAAAACGATTTTGATGTTGATCAATGATCCGCCTATCCCCGATCCGAAGGATCCGTCCAGGCTCGATGAGAAGATGTTCAAAGGAAAAGCGATGACTTATTACGGCCGCTGGACTTACAAATATGAGATCGCCGCGCAAAAGGGCGCGGCCGCGGCCGTGATCATTCATGAAACCGAGCCGGCTGCGTACCCGTACTCGGTCGTAAAGACAAGTTGGGCGAAGGAGAATTACGAGCTTGATGCACCAGACAAAAACAAAGACGCGGTGCAAGTGCGTTCGTGGATTACGCACGATGTCGCGAAAAAGCTACTGACAGATTGCGGTCAGGATTTTGACGCGCTCAAGAAAGCAGCGGTCACGAAAGAGTTCCGGCCGGTGGCGTTGAGCGCAAAGGTTAACGTCGCGATCAAGCAACAACTTCGCTCATTCAAATCGCACAACGTCATCGGTAAATTCGAAGGGAGCGACCCGAAGTTAAAGGACGAATACATCATCTACACCGCGCATTGGGACCATCTTGGCCGGCATCCGGAGTTGCAAGGCGACCAGATTTTCAATGGCGCGGTCGACAACGCCTCGGGCGACGCGGCGGTGATGGGACTGGCGGCGGCGTTTTCGAAATTGAATCCGCCCCCGAAACGTTCGGTCCTGTTTATGTGCACGACGGCTGAGGAAGCTGGATTGCTCGGCGCGAATTTTTACGCTGAGCATTTCGGCATGTCCACGCTGGACGACATGCTCACCGCGGCGGCGAAACGACAAGGCCGCACCGCCATCCCGAATAGCCGGCCCGAAAAAGGCACCATTTATCGCGCGGATAATTTCGAATTCTCCAAAGCCGGTCTGCCGTCGCTTTACATCGGCAAAGGCGAACACTTGCTTTCGCAGCCGCAGAATGCGCCGTTGCGCTCGGATGAATTCGACCTGAACGATTACCACCAGGTGACCGACGAAATAAAACCCGATTGGGACCTCACCGGCACCGTGCAAGATGTCGATCTTTTATTCGAAGTCGGCTACCAAGTCGCCAACACCGACAGATTTCCGGAATGGAAAATGGGCGTCGAGTTCAAACCGAAGCGCGACAAGATGATAAAAAAGTAATAGCGAATTGGATTCGATGAATTTGTCCGTCCCAATTATCAGCGCGCTCATCGGCACGGTGATCCTGTTGTTTGGGCGAAGATTATTTTGGCTGTGCGTGGCGGCAGTTGGATTTGCGGCTGGCGTTGAGATCGCGCCGCACCTTGTTCATGAACCATCGACATTGCTGGCGCTGACGATTGCACTGGTGCTCGGATTTATCGGCGCGTTGCTCGCACTCTTTCTCCAGAAAATTGCGATAGCAGTTGCCGGGTTTCTCACCGGCGGAAAACTCGCGGTGGCGATTGTGGCTGCCTTTTTTGCCCAGCAAGCGCATTCCTTTGGGATTACATTTTTGATCGGCGGGATAATCGGCGCGCTCTTGCTGCTCGCTTTGTTCGATTGGGCGCTGATTGTTCTGTCGTCCGTGGTCGGCGCACATTTAATCCAGAGCGCGTTGACCCTGCCGCCCTCAGGATCGACCATTCTATTTGTCGGCCTCGCGGCCATCGGCATCATCGTGCAAGCTACTGAATTGCGAGGCAGTCGAGTCGCTTAAGGCAAAATTCGACGGTTCCATCGGCTTGGCTCAGGACAGGCGCCGACCCGCGCTCGGGGTTGCATTTTTGCTGACAAATCAAAGATCGACATGGAAAATGCAGAAATGAATTCACAAAGAACTGGATTACGTGTCGCGAGCATAATTTTCGCGATTTTTGCGCTTGGCCATGTGGTGCGGCTTTTCAAACACGCCAAAGTGCTCGTTGCAACTCATCAGATACCGATGGAAGTGAGCTGGGTTGCGCTCATCATCGCTGGCGGACTCTGCATTTGGCTATGGCGACTCTCCTCCCGCGCGACGTGACGAATTTTTAAAGCGGCGGCACCCGACATGGTCGCAGTGGCGGGTCGCAAATGAAACACTCCCATCTCGCGTTCATTTCCGGATTTCTCCTGTTCGTTATTCTCGCGATTTCATGGTGTGGAAAAAAACCGCAAACTGAAGTAACCGGCTCACCGACTCCGGCTCAGACTTCCTCACCTTCCTCCGCGGCGCTCTCTCCATCCCCGAGTGCTTCCGCGCCAGTAGCGCAGCCCTCCACACCGCCGTCGAGCAAAACTTCCTCGCCCGAGTTTCAAAAAGTGGCGAGCAAAGTCGGGCCTGCTGTGATTTTGGTCACGGTCTTCGATCGATCGGGGCGGTTACTAAGAACGGGAACCGGTTTCTTTATCTCCGAGGACGGTCGATTTGTCACGAACTCGCATATTGTTGAGGGCGGCGCCAATGCCGTAGCAAAATCTGCAGACGGCAAAATCCGCAATGTGACCGGCGTTCTTACCTCGTCCGACGAACTCGATCTCGCCGTGCTCAAGGCCGAAACAAAAACAGGCGTGCCGTTTCTTCCTTTGAAGAAAGGTTCCGAACGACAAACAGACACCTCAGTCGCCGTAATCGGGAGCTCCCTGGTCCGCCGTGAGCAGCCGCTCGCCGCCGCCACGATTTCCGCGCGAAGATCCGATCAGCGCGGAGACCGGCTCGAAATTTCGAATCCGATTTCAAATGACGCCGAGGGTTCGCCGGTTGTCGATGCGAGCGGCGAGGTGCTCGGCATCGTGACACCGGCGCGGGAGCAAGGCGCGATCGGGACCGTTGTGCGGCCCGCGAGCACCCTCGGATCATTGCTCGCGCAGATTAGATCAGACACGAAACCTCGTTGGGCCGCGGCCAACAGCGAGTCTCTCTCGCCCCAACCGAACCCTTCTCTTCAGCCGTCCGCGAGAACAGTCGCCGACAATCGGAAATCGAAATTAACATACCATCCGGCACCGAGATATCCTCCGGACGCGCGCCTCTCGCGGGTCAGTGGCTCGGGCCGTTTCCGCATCATTTTCAGCGCGGACGGCGCGGCGAGAGATGTGCGGGTTATCGAATCAACCGGCAAACCCGTTCTCGACCAAGCGGCGGCGGACTCGCTGCGGCAATGGAAATCCGAACCAGGCCACGAGTGGAGCGTCGTTGTTCCGATTACTTTTAAGCCGTGATTTGTTCATCTCGATCTTAGTGGCGAAAATGCCGGATGCCGGTGAAGATCATCGCCATGCCGCGTTCGTTGGCGGCGGCAATCACTTCCTTGTCCCGTACTGAACCGCCCGGTTGAATGGCACAGGTCACGCCCGCGTCGGCCGCGGCAAGCAAACCATCGGGAAACGGAAAGAACGCATCGCTTGCTACGGCACTGCCTTTGAGCGAGAGGCCGCTCTCCGCCGCTTTCCAAATCGCGATGCGCGACGCATCGATACGCGACATTTGGCCGGCGCCAATTCCCAGCGTGCGATCGGGCCTGGCATAAACAATCGCGTTCGATTTGACGTGCTTGACCACGCGCCATCCGAAAAGCATTGCCTTGAGTTCGCTTTTCGTGGGTTGACGTTTTGTCACGACATCTTGTGGAATCTGGTTCGCGTTGTCTGCGTCCTGCACAAGTAGTCCGCCGCAGACCGAGCGAATATCGATTGTCGATCTTGTCTCATCTGCCGGAGCCGTCAGACGAATAAGCCGCAGATTTTTTTTCTTCTGCAAAATGGTGCGCGCTTCTGCGTCGAAATCCGGCGCGACAATCACTTCAGAGAAAATTTCGCTGATCGTTTTCGCGAGCGGCTCATCGATTGCTTGGTTGCAAACGATAATGCCCCCAAATGGCGCCTGCTTGTCCGTGGCAAACGCTTTTTCCCAGGCCCTGCGAAGATCGACATCGGAACCGACGCCGCACGGATTGGTGTGTTTTAAAATCGCAAGTGTCGGCTGCTCGAATTCTGCGATCAGATTCGTCGCTGCGCTGATGTCGAGAATGTTGTTAAAGGAAAGTTCCTTGCCGTGAAGTTTTTCATAATGTCGGTCGAAATCCCCGTAGAGCGCCGCGGCTTGATGCGGATTCTCGCCGTAGCGCAGCCGAGCGACGAGCGGCAGCGAGATTGAAAATGATGCGTCGGTCGTTTGTTCCTTGTTCAGAAAATTGCCGATGGCGCGGTCGTAATCGGAGCATTTGATGAAGGCTTTAATGGCCAGGTACTCGCGCAATTTTAACGTCGTTGCGCCGTCGTTGTCGCGCATGTTTTCGAGCACGGCCTCGTAATCGGCGGGATCGACAACGACCGTGACCGATTCATAATTCTTCGCGGCGCTGCGAACCATCGAGGGCCCGCCGATGTCGATGTTGTCGATCGCTTCGGCCAGCGTCACATCCGGTTTCGCGATGGTTTCTTCGAATGGATACAGATTAACCACCACCAGATCGATCGGCTCAAAACCGCACTCGCGCGCTTCGGCCTCGTGCTTCGGATCGCCCCGTTTGTAAAGCAATCCGCCATGCACACGCGGGTGCAAAGTTTTGACCCGCCCTTCCAGCACCTCGGGAAATCCAGTGAAACTGGAGATCTCACGCGCTGGGATCTTTTCTTTTTTTAGCAACTCCGCCGTGCCACCAGTGGAAATGACGTCCACGCCCTGACGCTCGAGCGCGCGGGCCAACGACGCGATGCCGGTCTTATCCGAAACCGAAATTAATGCGCGCCTGATTTTCATCTCGACGTTAAAAGAGTTAAAAAGGTTACAAGGTTAAAATGTAACGTTTGTAACGATGTAACTCTTCTAACCTTTTTAACGCGACGCCAGTCAGCGATCCAGAATGACGTTCTTCGCCGCCGGATAAAGCACCGGGCAACAGCCGATGGTTTCGCAAAATGCCTTGCTGAAATGGCTGAGGCTCGAATAACCGACTTCCGTCGCAGCTTCAGTTACATTGTAGCGTCCCGTCCGTAGCAGTTCGGCCGCGCGTTCCATTCGCAGATTGCGCAAGTATTGGGGAATAGTGAGGCCGACTTCGCGCGAGAAAATCCGGCTGAGATAAAAGGGGCTACAGCCGACTTCCTGACCAAGTGCTTCGAGCGTGGGCGGGTTCGCCAAATCGCGCGCCAGCAGTTCTTTGCCCCGCTCGACGCGTTCACGCGCAACGCGTTTTTGGCGCATGCAAAAAAATTCCGGGTCCTTCGGCGCAAAGAGAAAATGCGCCATCAACTCGAGTGCCTTGCTTTGGTACCAAAGAATCTGCGCGGCTTTCGCGACTGGTGGCTCGGCCAGACTGGCCACGACATCGCGCTGTTGAATTGACATCGGACGGGCCGGCGCGACTACGCTTTCGTTTTTATCACCAAAAATCACCCGTCGAATCTCCGGCTCCAAGTCGGCTTCGTTTTGCACAAACTGCTTTTGTAAATGTTCGCGGGAGAATTCGAGAGTGACAAACTGATGATGATCGTGCGCCTGACGTGACGCAGGCACCGGCTCGTTCGCAATGGCGTAATAACCGGAGTTCCCAGGGTGATAATCGCTCCGCGTCCGTCCATGAGCGCCGACCGCGCCCCGACCGTTGAGGTTCAAACAGAACTCAAGGCTCCGCCGATGAAAACTGCGTCCCCAGTCGAGCGGCTGCGCGATGCGGAAATCATGCCACTCGATGCTGACCCCAAGCTGCTCGAAATCGCCGTAAAGCTGACGCCATCCCGGGGCCACTTCACTCCATGCTCCTTGTTCGGCTTGCGCTACTTCCTTTGAAATCATCGCGTCTAATTACAAATGCCGCCGCTAAGAAAGCAAGGAAGGTTTCACTTCTTTCAGCGCGTCCCGTTCCCACTTCCCGAGGATGGACGCCGCGTCATAAGTGCTTTGAGCGAACTCCAGAAGCACGGCATCCGGCGAGTCTCCGGTGCGCACTGCATCGTACGGTAAAATAAATTCGTGCATGGTTGGGTTGTACGAGGCGGCCTCCGGTTGCACTTTTGCTTTCGCAAATCCCGATGGCTCTGGATATGCATAGGAATAGAACAGCGGCAGCGGCGCAGCGGCGTTGCCTGGCCAGAAACCGAGACTGCTTACTTCCTGCGAATAAGCTTCGCGCGTGATGGAGTCGGGCAAGTGCGGAATGCCGCCGGGATGCGGAGGCGCGGCGCGACCGGAGAATCGCGTCACGGCAAGATCGAAACTGCCCCAGAAAAAATGCACTGGGCTGCATTTGCCGCAGAAGCGCGAACGAAATCCTTTAAAGATGCGATCGGCCTGAACGAGAACACGCCAGAATCGATTTGCGTAATCGGGATCATAAGCGCGGTGCATTTCATCGCGCTCGAACGGAATCGGGTCGGGTAACTCATTGGGCATGGTGTTGATCGCAACCGGCAGATTCAACTCACGCAAGATCGACATGAGCGCGTGATAAAATTCAGAAACACTCCGCGGTAGGAGCGGAATTTCGCGCTGCGCGCCATCATCGGTCGCGATCGACAGCTTGTGATCGATAAAATCGAATTCGATTTCGAATATTCTGGCCCCGTGCGGAATCGGCGAAGTCGTCAGGCCGCGCGCCGTGACGTAAAGCGTGACGTGCCAGGAATGGTTCGTCCACGGGGTGAGCGCGAGCCGGATCTTGCCCACGATTTGCGTCCACATGTGAAGCGTGGCGCAAGTCTCTTTCCATTCCAGAAATGGCAGCGCCGGCCAGATTTGGTCGCGACTTTTGTTTTGAGGCGAAATCATCTTTGTCGATCTTGCCGGTCCAGATCAGTCCCGATTAATGAAATCCTGGAAGGAGCGGTGCACTCTTTCGAAGATGTCTCGCGCTTCGTCCTGACCGCGCCGGAAAGCTTGTTTGATCCGCGCCTTGGTGCTGCTGATGATGCCGCCTCCCTCTTCCGTGTCTCGTTTTGCGTCGCGATCGGTTTCCACTTCCTGCATGCTGGCCCCGGCGAACATTCCCTCGGTGCGCGTGACAGCGCCGCGGTTCGCCCCGATATAAATGGTGCCGACCGGACGCGCGGATTCATTTTGCAACGTAACAATCCAGACAGGATCGCCTTGCTCATCGGTGCGCAGCGCGTAACTGACAATCGCGAAGCGCGCGTTCGATTTTTCGGCGGTATGACTGGCGACGGCATAGGCGCCGTTGGAGTCGAGATTTAAGCGCGCGGTATTAATGGTGGCCCCTTCCGTAGAACCGGCGACCGAGCGAACCGGCGTGCGTTCGGACACAATGCGGTCGTTCGCTATTTCTATTTCTCGCACCCCTCCGCGGGCGCGTGGATCGTCGAGAAGAATTTTCCAGGTCTTCGGTTGCGGAGTGCCGTCCACGCCCGTGACAGAAATAACATGATTAACGAAATCGCGATTCAACTGCATGCCGACTACGCGCAAAGCTTCATAAGCAGTGGCGTGTTCCTGCGCCAGCGCCGGCGTTACAATCAGCAGCAGCGCGGCCAACGTTTTCCACATGTGCAGAACTGAACAACCGGTTGCAACGACTGTCCATCGCTTTCGCTGAAGACCTACTCTGGAGGGGACGCTGTCAGCGTCCCGCTTAAATTCAAAACGGGAAGCAAACTGCTTTCCCTACAGAATTGCAGCATCGGCAACTGTCGATTTAAGATGCGTTCGTTTTTTGCCTCCGGACTTGAATGAGCCCGCCCTGTCTGTTCAGCTTGCTTGTGCGGTCGAATGAAGAAAAAGAAGATCGAGTTTAGCAGTCACACCGCCAACCTTGCCTTAATGCGCAAGTTTGTGCGCGGATTTCTCGACGCTTATCCGTTTTCCGAAAAAGAGCGGATGCTGATAGTGCTCGGCGTCGACGAAGCCTGCACCAACATCATTCGCCACGCTTATCAATTGCGCGACGATCAACCGATCGCATTGTCGATGGAAGGATTGCGCAAATGCATCCGCATGCGCTTGCGCGATTACGGCGAACAATGCCCGGCGCACGAGATGCAGGGCCGCGCCCATGATATGATCGAACCGGGGGGGCTCGGCTTGCACTTGATGAAAAACGCATTCGATCGGATCGATTATATTTTGAAACCGCGCGGGACAGAGCTCGTCCTCACCAAAAACCTAGAATAGCAACGTGCATGATTGATGCGCAGAAAACTGTAGGAGACGCTGTTAGCGTCCCGCCTAATTTGTTTGGGAAGCAAACTGCTTTCCCTACGGAATCGACAAGATCGACATCGAGATGAAACCACCGGAACCAGATGCCGCTTTCGAAATTTCGCTGCGACCGCCGATGTTCAGCGAATTCACCGGCCAGGTGAAAGTGCGCGAGCGTCTGGAATTGATGGTGGAAGCGGCCAAAAAACGGAATGACGTCCTCGAGCACATTCTGCTGAGCGGCCCATCCGGCCTTGGCAAAACCACGTTGGCCTACATCATCGCGAACGCGATGGGCGTGAGCATCAAAAACACGAGTGGACCGGTCATTGAAAAAGCCGGTGAACTGGCCGGCCTGCTCACCAGTCTGGAAAAAGGCGACGTGCTTTTCATCGACGAGATCCATCGCCTCCAACCAACAATCGAAGAATATCTCTATCCGGCGATGGAAGATTACCGGCTCGACATCATTATCGATCAAGGCCCGCAGGCGCGCAGTCTACGTTTGCAATTGCCGAAGTTTACACTCATCGGTGCAACCACGCGCGCCGGCATGGTGAGCGCGCCGCTTCGCTCGCGCTTCGGCATGACGGCGCGGCTCGATTATTACAATGCCGAGGAAATGCAAAAGATCATCATGCGCAGCGCGCGTTTGTTAGGCGTGGACGTCGATCTTGCCGGCGCCGCCGAAATCGCCGCCCGCGCCCGCGGCACGCCGCGCACCGCGAACAATCTTCTTCGCTGGGTGCGCGATTATGTCCAGGTAAAAGCCGAAGGAAAAATCACCGCCGAGCTGGCCGACCGCGCCTTGACCATGCTCGAGATCGATCGCGACGGTTTCGATCAATGGGACAAACGCATCATCGAAACTTTGATCCACAAGTTCAACGGCGGGCCCGTTGGCTTGAATTCGCTCGCGGTCGCGATTGGCGAAGAAGCCGGCACGCTTGAGGAAGTGAATGAGCCGTACTTGATAATGGAAGGTTACATCAAACGCACCCCGCAGGGGCGCGTCGCGACCGCAAATGCGTATCGCAAGCTCGGCTTGAAACCGCCATCCGGCGCGCAGAATGAACTGTTTGGCCAATGATGCGACATGGCGATTTTGTGGGTAACGCGCGCGCCACCCGGATTCAAATGCAAGTAACAGCCGATTTCTTCCAACAAACCTCTCGAGTGCTAACGGTCTCAGAACTGACGCGACAAATTCGCGGTACGCTCGAGACAAGATTCGGTGCGGTTTGGGTGCAGGGCGAAATCTCCAATTACAAACTGCATCCAAGCGGACATCAGTATTTCACGCTCAAGGACCAGCGCGCACAGATCGCGTGCGTGATTTTTCGCAATACCATTGCGCCGCTTCGGCAAGCGCTGGTCGATGGAACGCAAGTGCAGGTTTACGGCAACGTTTCCGTTTTCGAAGCGCGCGGGCAATACCAGCTCAGCGTGCAAATCTTGCAGCCGCGCGGATTGGGGTTGTTGCAAGCGAAGTTTGACGCGCTTAAACGCAGACTCGACGCCGAAGGACTTTTTGATCCCGCGCGCAAACGCGCGCTCCCAAGATTTCCGCGCCGAATTGGGATCGTCACTTCCCCAAGCGGCGCGGCCATTCGCGACCTGCTGAATGTCTTGCGACGGCGGGCGCCCTGGCTGCAAATCCTGATCAATCCCGTGCGGGTGCAGGGTAGTGGCGCGGCGGCGGAAATCGCGGTCGCAGTTCGCGAGCTGGCAACGCCTAACGAAAACTGGTTGCCTGTCGATCTAATCGTGGTCGCGCGCGGCGGCGGCAGCATCGAAGATTTGTGGGAATTCAACGAGGAGATCGTCGCGCGAGCGATTGTCGATGTTAGCGTGCCAGTTGTTTCGGCAATCGGACACGAGATTGATTTCACAATTTGTGATTTCGTGGCCGATTTGCGCGCGCCGACCCCGAGCGCCGCGGCAGAACTGATTGTGCCGGACATTGTCGATCTTCGAAGACGAATCGCTGAGCTTGCCGCGTCTTTCCATAAATGTTTGCGCAATTTTGTGGAGCACCAAAAAACGCGGCTGCGTTTTTTATCGGAGCGGACACTGGTGCGCAACCTCGTGGCACGGATGCGCGAGGCACAACAGCGTATCGATGTTGTGAGGGAATCGCTGGCGCGACTAACGAAACAGGAAATCGACAATGTACGGCAACGCTTTCGGCGAGCAGAAGGCATCCTCCGCGTCCTTGGGCCCGACGGCACACTCCAGCGCGGCTATAGCATCACGAGAGATACAGAAGGCAATGTGATCCGAGCGGTCCGCGATGTCCGGCCACGCATGAAAATTCGGACACGCGTCACGGACGGCGAATTCAGATCTGAGGTGGTGTAGAGACGTCCGCCGCGGCGAAGTTGCAGCCGCTTCGCTGTGCGAAGCGATTTGCGCCGCCCACAGGGCGGCGGCTACGGTTGCGAAGCGTGCGCGTCACCCGCAGGGTGACGGCTACATCTCAAAAAAATTGATCTAAAAGGAAACGAACTCTTTTTGAATTACAGCGGGGTTTAGCCGAAGCTGCCGCGCTCATTCGCCGCAGCGAATCGGCTTCGCATTAAATTGCAAAAGCCAAGGCCGCCTGGAAGGCGAGCTTCGAATACAGAGGGATCGAAGGAAAATCGAAATGAGATGCCCGTTCCTTATTGGAATCCTTTGCGGGGTGATGCTGGCGGCTGCCGTCACATTTGCCCTTACAATCCCGGCGACCAACAACCATTGGCGCGTGGAGATCGTGAAACGTGGCGGCGGAGCCTGGTACTGGGATAAGAACGGCAATCTCGACTGGATGTGGATCGCTCAGCCGATCTCCGAGCGTGGCCACTCAGCGCCCGTTATTATCGCTCCCCGGGCTCGACGGAGTTCCGATTCTCCTGGCGACCGGTTATGAATCTCGCCGTATTTGGCGAAGGCGTCCCGTAGAGGCAGCCGTGTCGGCTGCAAGGGACGCTTCATCCCGCAGGCGACACGCCTGTTCGACTTCGCTCAGAGCAGGCTCTGCCACTACAGCTGCAACAATTGAATTTCCTATTCATCTCGCAGGCGACACGCCTGCCACTACAGCGATTCCCCAAAAGAAAACGCCCTGTCCGATTTTCAGACAGGGCGTTTGAGATTAAACGAAACCGAACTTTTCCGAATTACGGATACGGGAACCCGCCACCTTTGTCCGGATTCAAGGGTATATTGGTTGCCCCGAGCCAAGTTACGCCCGCATCGGTGGCGGGTTTAAAAATCGTGTCCACGGCTGATCCGGTTCGAAAGATCGATGGTTTCGCCGCCACAAGTTGATCATCACACGTCATAACCTTGGCACTGCCATCGACGAAGGCAACAATGCCTTTCTTACCCGCCCACACGCCGCCCGGTAGAGTACCGTCCGTGGAGTACTGATAAGGCGACGCGAGGGGGTCAATGAACGCATCGCACACTAAAGGGAACCCGGAGTTCGAAGTATCATTGAGAGCGGTAATGTAGGCGTAGGCATTTTCGCCCGCCTTCAGTGTCTCAGTTCGGGCAGCGGCTCCTGCCGCGTCCAATTTATTGTCCGCAGTGGACGTACACCAGTGGGAGCCTCCGACGATGAAAATGTTTTCATCACTCGTATAGGTCGGGAAGAGCCACCAGAACGCGTCGTTGGAGGTAGCGGCGGCGGTGCCGGCGGCCGCGGCAGCCGCGTACGTCGTATTAGGTGCGTAATATGGGAATACACCGTTGTTGTCGATAGCAAACTGTTTCAATGCCAGGACGATTTGTTTGGTATCGGACATGTCCTTGGTTTGCTTGGCCCGTGCCTGCACGGAGCTGAACACAGGCAGAGCGAGGCTGGCGAGAATCGCGATAATCGCGATCACGACGAGCAATTCGATGAGGGTAAATGCAGAGGAGGTTTTTGGTTTCATAGAGGTGCGTGGGCAGCCTTGTTAATAGGTCTGCGGGAAAACGTCAAGATTTATTTTTGACCATTTTAAAGGGGCAGCGTGGAGGGGTGTGGCGGCGCTTGTCCCCGCGCGCCGAATCTTAAACAGGTAGGGACACATCTCCGAGGTGTCCCATTTCTTCGTCGGACGTCTTCGCATTTTCGCCGAGATCGTCAGAACCCCAGGCGGTTGCAGCGGCGGTTGCCCCAAGCGCCGAAGACAAATAATCAAGCGTTTGAGGACAATGGAGCCCGCCTGAGGCGGGGAGGCTGCGACATGGACGGGAAGCCCGAAAGGGTGAGTGAGCGGGAGCGAACAAATCACTCGGTCGAGCCGACGAACAAATGGGACACCTCGGAGAACTTGCCCGGAGCGAAGTCGAATGGGTGTGTCCGTGCCTGTTTTGTAGAAAAAAAGCGTGGCAGGGGTTGAACCCTGCCACGCTCAGTCAATGAGAAGCTGACTTATATAAAGCTTCGAATCAGCGCACGATGAGATTGCCCCCGCCGAGTTTCTGCTCGATCGTTTTGGTCCCGCTCCAGTTGCTGGAGAACCACATGCCGCCGCTCTTGTTCCAGACGGTAATCGCGATCGTGTCGTTTGCGCCGGGCTCGCCATTATCGGTCATCGTCACCTGAAGGGTTGCGTTGCCATCGATGCTGATCGGCTGAGCAAGTGGATCGGTGATATCCTGGATGTTTGACTTGCCATTGAAGGTCGCTGTACCCCCGACCGAATTTGGCAGGGTCGCCAGGGAAGTCATCGAGTTACCTTTGATCTGATACACCCGGCCGTTGTTCCGAACAATCGTGTTGATATTACCTTTGACGCCGGTCTTGGTGTTCTTGACGTTGAACCCAAAGTTGTTCTTCGTTCCAAGGCCTCCCGGATAGAGACCAGCCGAGCTCTGCATGACGAGATAGCCGCCGCCGTTGATTGAACCAGGAGTTACCAGCGAGACAGTCACAATGGTGTCGTCGGCTGAAGCGTTACGCGTGTAGTAGTTGCCCACAATAATGCCGACCGTGTACTGCACTGAGTCGGCGCTCCCGATGTCCACATTCCAATTGTAAGTGGCCGTCCCCGTCTTCGTGTCCCCGGCGCTGACCAATCCCACCGGCACAGTGGCGATGACCGCGTTGCCGTTGTCGCGGTTAACGAAAGTGACAGTCGCATTCCGAATATCTCCGGGATAGGGGTCATAAGCCAAGTCCGTAGGCACCGCAGTGATGTCCTGCACTGTCGCACTCAGCGTCACGGTAGCCTTGCTGCTGGTTGGTGATGACGTCGAAACCATCATGGCGCCTGTGTAAGTAACGCGCGCGTCTTCCTGGGTCACAGTCAACGTGCCCGTCTTGAAAGTGATGGCGTAGTTAATCGAGGTCAGGCCCGAAGGTGTGATCGTGTATGCACCTGGGGCGAAGAACTGAGCCGCTGCCGAGGTGGGGTTAAAAGCTAGCGTCCCTCCCAACACGCTCGCATTTTCTCCATTCAGGAGGCCGGCATACATTACAGTAAACGTTACCGGATCCGAATACTGCGTTGTCGCGTTTTGTGCTGTAATCGTTAGGGGGGCCTTACCGATGCTGTCGTGGACCGTGCCGCTGGTATTGTTGTAGTTGCCGGTGACGTCGGTGAAGGTCCAGGGATCGGCTGGGTAATCACCCGCATTGGTGTGCGTGGTGCCGCTGAGATCGAGTCCGATCAGGGGTTCATTCAACACACCCTTGGCCGTGCCCGTGGCGGTGTGGGCAAGCCCGTTGTAGGTGACGCTGTAGGGCGTGACTGTGATGTTGGGATTGGCTTTGGCGATCACGATGGCAGCCGAGCCGCTAGCCGACTTGTAGTTAATATTGCCGGCGAAACTCCAGAAAGCCGTGCCGCCGGGCACGTTGGTAAAGGTCGCGCCGAGGCTTAGCAAACCGCTAAGGTTCGCCGGGGTTGGACTCTCCACGCCTGTCGCCGAGCCGCTGGCTCCGTGCGCGTAGCCGTCGTAGATACCGGTGTACCCATTAACCACGATGATCGCGTTGGCCTTGTCGATCATGTCATGCACCGTGCCGCTGGCGTCCTTGTAGTTGGCGTTGGTGAAGGTCCAGGAATCGGCTGGATAATCACCAGCATTGGTATGAGTTGTGCCGCTGAGGTTGAGGCCACTCAGCGTTTCCCCCTTGACCCCCTTGGCCGAGCCGGTGGCGGTATGGG
Organism: Verrucomicrobiota bacterium; assembly: GCA_003219195.1. Taxonomy (GTDB): domain Bacteria; phylum Verrucomicrobiota; class Verrucomicrobiia; order Chthoniobacterales; family UBA10450; genus UBA10450. Next base: position 55,888 of record QHPX01000146.1, on the reverse strand, counting down.
CGTTGCCGTCATAGGTAACATGATAGATCGTGACCGTAATGCTGGCGTCAGCCTTGGCGATGCTATCGTGAACGGTGCCGCTGGTCGCATTGTAGTTGCCGTTGCCGTCGAAAGTCCAGGCATCAGTTGCGTAATCGCCGGCGTTGGTGTGGGTCGTGCCACCCAGGTGCAGCAGACTGGTCAGGTCGACCGGGGTCGGACTCTCCACGCCAGCAGCTGAACCAGTCGCGGTGTGCAGGTCAACATCATAGGTAACATTATAGGGCGTAATTGTAATGTTGGCGTTGGCTTTGTCGATCTGGTCAGTGACCGTGTCGCTGGCGTTATTGTAATTGCCGGTGATGTCGGTGAAGGTCCACGTGTCGGCGTAGGTGCCGGCGTTGGTGTGAGTCGTGCCGCTAAGGTCCAAGCCGCTTAGGGTCTCGCCCTTCACGCCAGTGGCTGAGCCCGTGGCACCGTGAGCGTTGCCATCGTAAGTAATGTGATACGGCTTGACTGCCAGTGCGGCGTCAGCCTTGGAGATAACAATATCCGCCGTGCCGGTGCCGGTGTTGTAGTTGCCGTTCCCGGCAAAGGTCCACGTCGCTGTGCCACCGGGGACATTGGTGAAGGTGGCACCCAAGCTCAGTAGGCTGCTGAGGTCCTCACCCTTCACACCTTTGGCCGAGCCCGTGGCACCGTGAGCGTTGCCATCGTAGACTCCGGTGTAGCCCTTAACGTCAATCACAGCGTCAGCCTTGGAGATCTTGTCGGTGACCGTGCTGCTGGCGTCGTTGTAGTTGCCGTTAGGATCGCTAAAGGTCCAAGTGTCGGTGTAGGTGCCGGCATCGGTGTGCGTCGTACCGCTGAGATTCAGGCCGCTCAGGGCCACGTTGTTGATACCCTTAGCCGAGCCGGTGGCAATGTGCGCGTTGCCGTCATAGCTCACATCGTACGCAGTCACTGTGATTGTGGCGTTAGCCTTTGCGATCTTGTCGGTGACCGTGCTGCTCGCGTCATTGTAGTTGCCTGTGCCCAGGGCCACACCACCGATACCCTTGGCCGAGCCCGTCGCCATGTGGGACACGCCATCGTAGGTGACGTCGTACGGTGTGACCGTGATCGTGGCGTTTGCTTTGCCGATCACCAGCGTGCCCGTCGCGCTACCCGAGTAGTTGGCGTCATTTATGGTTCCCACTACGGTATAGCTGCCTGCATTGGTCGGCGCAGTAGCTGAGCCATTGTAGGTGAAAGTGACGTTAAGGCCGGGCGGAGTGGTCGTTGCTGTAGCCGATTTGGGCGTGCCGGCGTAGGTCTGGCTTAAGCTACCCAGCGTGACTGTCGCGGTGGCCTTGTCGATCTGGTCGTGCACCGTGCCGCTCTGATCATTGTAGTTGGGGTTGGTGAAGGTCCAGGAATCGGTCGGGTAATCGCCGGCGGCGGTACGCGTCGTGCCGGAGAGGTTCAGGCTGGCGCTGAGATTTGCGCCACCAACGCCCATAGCCGTACCCGTCGCGGTGTGTGGGTTGCCGTCATAGGTGACGTGATATGGCGTCACAACGATAGTGGCCGCAGCCTTATCGATGTGGTCGTGCGTCGTTCCAGTCGTGTTGTTGTAATTCCCAGTACTGTCTGTGAATGTCCACGGGTCAGTCGGGTAATCGCCGGCATTGGTATGGGTCGTGCCACTAAGGTCCAATCCGGTGAGGGTTTCGCCCTGGGCTCCCTTGGCCGAGCCGGTGGCCATGTGGGACACGCCGTCGTAGGTGACGCTGTATGGAGTGACGCTGATTGTAGCATTGGCTTTAGCGATGACCAGCGTACCGGTGGCACTGCCAGTGTAGCTGTTATCGTTAACGGTCGCTACCACCGTATAACTGCCTGCATTCGTCGGAGCAGTAGACGAACCATTATAGGTGAAAGTGACGCTAAGACCAGTCGGACTGGTCGTGGCTGTAGCCGATTTAGGTGTGCCGTCGTAAGTCTGGCTTAAGCTAGCCAGCGTGACTGTCGCAGCGGCCTTGTTGACCGTCAGTGTCGTGCTCGTGTTTGTGGCACTGTTAAAGTTGCTGTCGCCCGCGTAGCTATAGGTGATCGTATAAGGTGTTGCCGAAGCGGGGATAAGGTGCGTGTCTATTGTCGCTGAAAAATTCCCAACGTTGCCCGTGAATCCCGTCGTGGTCGCTGACGCTGTGCTCACAGTTACCGTCGCCGTCCCCGATGGTACCAGGCCCGATCCAGCGTTGAGTTTTCCCGAAACACTAATCGTCGCTGTCCCGAAAGTAATGGTCTGCGAAGGAGTCGGGCTGCTAAATGTCGGCGTCGCCTTATTGATGGTGATTGAGGCACTCCCGCTGGTGTTGTTGTAGTTCGAGTTACTGCTGGTGAACGCCGCGCTTACCGCGTAAGGGGTTGCACTGGCATTAGTGGGGGCCGTCGAGGTTCCCGGGGGCGTATATGTGAAGGCGAAGCTGCCGCTCACTGCCGTGTGGCCGTCCACTCCAACCGCCGTTGCCGTGGCCGCATGCTGGTTGCCGTCATAGGTAAACGTCCCGCCGGTCACCGTCACGGTGGGTGTGGCTTTGGCGATCACCAACGTACCAGTGGCGTTGCCGCTGTAGTTGGTGTCATTGATAGTTCCTACGACCGTGTAGCTGCCCGCGTTAGTCGGCGGGGTGCTTGAGCCATTGTAGGTGAAAGTGACAGTAAGACCCGGTGGAGTGGTTGTGGCGGTAGCCGATTTAGGCGTGCCATCGTAAGTCTGGCTTAAACTGCCAAGCGTGACCGCCGCAGTCGCTTTGCCGACGACCAGCGTGCCAGTGGCGGTGCGTGTGGTGCCGGGCACATTTTTCCCCTGAACGGTAAACGTGTACGTCCCCGCCGGCGTTGACGCCGAAGTGTTGATTGTCAGCGTTGAAGTCGGCGATCCGTTAGTAACAGAGGTGGTTGAAAAGGATGTAGAGACACCAGCTGGGGGTGTGCCGCTCCAGCCGACGAAGCTCAAAGTTACTGGATCGCCTACTATGGTGCCACTGCCGCTGTAGGTAGCGGTGACCTGGTAGGTCGGTGATGCGGCGGTCCCGACGGTTGCTGTGCCCGTTTGTCCTCCTACCGTAACAGACTGAAAGTTTACGTTGTCTGTAAACTTAACGTTTGCTTGCATCGCGGACTGCGCGCCGACAGCAGTTACACTGAAGTCCACACCGTCTTGCACCAGTTGGACTATGAAGTAGGGGTTAACGACGAATCCGCCATTTGCGTCGGCCGCGACAGTGCTTCCATAGGTCCACGCCTGTGTCTGCGAATCGACTGCGTAAAGATAAACGTCTTCGTTGGCTTTCCAGCCGGAGCCACTTAGCACAACGGGATCACCCGGTTGGTAATCATCCTTGTCAGTCCAGATGCGCGCGGGGTTAAAGAGGGCTGGCACAACGGACTGGTTTTGCGTGTTCACGCCGCCGGCGACCAAGATTTTCTTGTCGCCCGAAAGTTCCGTGGCGGTCTGACCGCTGCGCGGCAATATGCTGCTCCCAGGGACCGATGTTTCATCAAACGCAGTGAAAGCTGAGCTTGGATCAGCCGCATCCGGCGCGTAGAGACCAGCCTCATCGGCCCGGAGCACGAGGATTTTCCCGTTGGCCAGAAGTGTGGCGCTGGATGCGGACCCGTCCAGCGTGTCTTTGAGCGTGAGCGTGTCGGTTGAGTGATTGAACTCGTCGATTGTATTTCCTGTATCTCCCTCGAAGAGGAGAAGGCGCGTATCGCTCAGCTCGATTGCCTCATGGCCGGTGCGTACCGCCGACATCTTCTGCGGGTCGAGCGTAAATTTCTGGTCGGCGGGGGTGAAGAGTTCCATCGAATCCGTGTTGCCGCCGGCGAGCAAAACGCTGTCGTCGGAAAACAAAGTGGCGGTGTGACCGATTCGCGGCGCGGCCATGGCCAAAAGCGCGGAAGAAAACGTTTCTGTCGTTGGATCAAATATTTCCGCCGTGCCAGCGTCGTCACCGCCAGCGATAAGCACCTTGCCGTCATTGAGGAGCGTAGCGGTGTGCCGTGCCCGTGCCGCCCTCATGGTGGCAGACAGCGCTTGAAAGCCAGCGGCGGGGTTTGAGGGGTCAAAAATCTCGGCGGACGCTAGCGACCCACTCACGCCGGTGCCGCCGGCAACAAGAACTCGACCATCGGGCAGGAGCGTCGCGGTGTGATCGACGCGAGCAGTACTAAGCGTTGCGCTCGCGGTCGAGGTTCCGGTCGCGGGATCAAAGATTTCTGAGACAGCCACGATATACCCGGCACTGGCGCGTCCACCGGTTATGAGGACGCGGCCATCGGTCAGCACGGTCGCGGCGTGCGCTGTGCGCGGAACAACAAGAGGAGCGAGTTGCGCGACCTGAGTGGAACTTGAGGCGCTAACGAGCGTGGCCATCGCCAGTGTGGCGCCGGCGGAGAGAAGCGCGACAACCTGCCTCCTTAGTGTTTTTTTCATTTAGTAATCGTTAGTTTCAACAAGTTGTTAGCGTTGAGGTCGGTTTTAGTGGCAACGAACGCAGAGTAAGCCACCCCGCACAGGAGCGCGCAGATAGATATTTTAAAAGCTGCTGAGGGTTCCTTTGAAATAGGTGGCGCTGTTTCTAATTGGTGCGTCAAGCTTTGTAAAGAAATTATCCTTAAAGTAATTTATCGGGGCAAAACCCTGATCTTCGGGGATTTATCCTTAGGGGAGCGGACGCTGCGGCTGGTGGGGCGGTTGTAGCGGTGGTTGCTCTCAACCACCGTGAATGGCCATGGCAACGCGAGATTGCCAGACTCGAGGCCAGATAGTGTAACAGAGGCGTTGAGAGCAAACGTCGCTGCAACGTTCAAAAGCGCCAGTGTTGTAGCGGTGGTTGCTCTCAACCACCGCAGTCAAAATAAGCAGGCGTTTGAGAACAAACGCCTCTACAACTGCTCCAGTTCAAGCGACTGCCAATCAAGTACCGTAAGCCTCTGGCTTTGCGCCTTTTTGAAAATTAGCAAGCAAAACGCTCGCGCTACCGTTCTAATTTAAACGCAACCGTCGCCAGCGGCGGCAGGTGAATCATGATGGAATGTTCGCGCCCCATCCATTGTCGATCTTCGCTCTGCGCGCCACCGTAATTGCCGACGTTACTGCCGCCGTAGGTTTCGGCGTCGGTGTTGATGACCTCGCGATAAAATCCGGGCGCAGGCACGCCGAGCTGGTAATCGTGACGCACGATCGGCGTCGCGTTGACAATGAACACAATCATTTCGCCCGCGCGCGATTTTCGTATGAACGAGACCACGCTGTTGTCGGCGTCGTGAAAATCGATCCACTCGAAGCCGTCATGACTGTCGTCCTGCTCCCTTAAAGCCGGCTCGCGTTTGTAAACGTAATTCAGATGTTGCACGAGACGGCGCAGCCCGTCGTGCCGCGGGAGTTCGGTTAAATGCCAGTCCAGACCTTGATCGTGGTTCCATTCGTGCCACTGGCCAAACTCGCCGCCCATGAAGAGCAGCTTTTTGCCTGGGTGCCCGTACATCCAGGCGTAAAACATTCGCAGGTTGGCAAACTTTTGCCATTCATCGCCGGGCATTTTTGACAAGAGCGAGCGTTTTCCATGCACCACTTCGTCGTGACTCAGGACCAAAATGAAGTGCTCCTGAAACGCGTAGAGCAGCGAGAAGGTGATGTTGCCGTGATGAAACCGCCGGAAGATCGGATCGAGACTCATGTATTGCAGGAAGTCGTGCATCCAGCCCATGTTCCATTTGAAACCGAAGCCGAGGCCGCCCAAATAAGTCGGACGCGACACGCCCGGCCACGCGGTTGATTCCTCGGCGATGGTCATGATTCCCGGGAAGCGCTCGTAGCAAACTTCATTGAAACGTTTCAAAAAAAAGATCGCATCCAGATTTTCGCGGCCGCCAAAGACATTCGGGATCCATTGACCGGGTTGGCGCGAATAATCGAGATAAAGCATCGACGCGACCGCGTCCACGCGGAGACCATCGATGTGATATTTGTCGAGCCAGAAAAGCGCATTGCCGATCAAAAAATTGCGCACTTCACTGCGGCCGAAATTAAAAATGAGCGTGCCCCAATCCTGATGCTCGCCCTGCCGCGGGTCCATGTGCTCATAGAGATCGGTGCCATCAAATTCCGCAAGCGCGTGCACGTCTTTCGGGAAATGCGCCGGCACCCAATCCATGATCACGCCGATGCCCGCCTGGTGACACTTATCGATGAAGTGACGCAATTCATCGGGCGTCCCAAAACGGCTCGTCGGCGCATAATAATTCGTGACCTGATAACCCCACGAGCCTTCAAAGGGATGCTCGGCAATCGGCATCAGCTCAATGTGCGTGTAACCCATCTCGACAACGTAGGGCAGCAGCGTCTCGGTAAATTCCAAATAGCTCAGATGCCGGTTGCCTTCATCGGTGCGACGCCGCCATGAGCCGAGGTGCACTTCGTAAATACTGATTGCGCTTTTCGGCCAATCGCTTTGGCGGCGCGCTTCCATCCACTCGTGATCGCTCCAGGTGTAGCGCTCGAGATTGTAAACAAGAGAACTTGTCGATTTACCGTGCTGATTGAAAAACGCGAACGGATCGCTCTTGAGCAAAAGCGCGCCGGAGTGAGTGCGAATCTCGAACTTGTAATGCGCGCCCTCCTTCACGCCGGGCAAAAACAATTCCCACACGCCGCTGCCGATAAGTTTCCGCATCGGATTAACGCGGCCATCCCAGCCGTTGAAATCGCCGACCACACTGACGCGCTGCGCGTTCGGCGCCCAAACCGCGAAGTGAACGCCGGCCGTATCGCCCATTGTCCGTAAATGCGCGCCAAACTTTTCGTAAATCTGCCAGTGCTGTCCCTCGGCAAAAAGATGGAGATCGACCTCGCCCAGGATCGGGCCGTAACCGTATGGGTCGCGCAGCACCAGTTCCGATCCCTCCCAACTCGTGACGCGAAAATGATAATCGAGATCGCGGGCTGCCTCCGGCAACGTCGCGCAAAAAAAACCGTCCCGATGGGTCTTCTCCGCCGCGATCGCCTCCGTTTTTGCTTGTCGATCTAACACGATGTCGATCTTTTGCGCATCAGGGCGGAAGGCGCGAATAACGAGGCCGTCTTTCATCCGATGCGGTCCAAGAATCCGAAACGGGTCGGAATGCGTGCCGGCAAGAAAGCTGTTGAGCTCGTCGGGCGGCAATCCAGCGATTTCAAAACGTTTCATCTAAGTTCAACTTCCTACCTGAGCATTGTCATGTCGAGCGAAGTCGAGACATCTCTTGCTGTTAATTAATGAGAGATTCCTCGAATCCGCTCGGAATGACAAAAGTGGGATGCAGTTTCCGTTTTGATTGCCTGCAAACGCGACGCATACTTTATATTATGAATCCGACGCCGAGCGACGGAGTTGACGAGTTACTTCAGACTTACAGCGAGACCGGCGGCATTAATTATCTGGATGCCGCCGCCACGTTGCCGTCGCGTCTCGCGATCGAGGCGACTTGCGCCGAACTCATGAGCCTCATGTTCCCCGGCTTTCGCAGCGAGGCGCTCGTGAATTCGGCGGATTTGGCCGACGTTACGCGCAGTCGCATGAGGAATTTGCATGCGCGACTTAAAACCGAGATTTGCAAAAGCCTGGGGAAACTTTCGTCGCGAGAAAAGGTGGAAGAAAAAGCAGAAGAAATTTTGTCTTCATTCCTGTCCCAGCTCCCGCAACTGCGCAAAATGCTCTGGACGGACATCGACGCCGCTTACGAAGGCGACCCGGCGGCAAAGAGTTACGAGGAAATCATTCTCGCCTATCCGGCCCTCGAGGCGATCGCGATCCAGCGGATGGCGCACCTATTATATCTGAGGGAGCTGCCCTTGATCCCGCGCATCATGACCGAATGGGCGCACAGCCGCACCGGGATCGACATTCATCCCGGCGCACAAATTGGCTCCTATTTTTTTATCGATCACGGAACCGGCGTCGTAATCGGGGAGACTTGCGAAATCGGATCGCGCGTAAAACTGTATCACGGCGTCACCCTCGGCGCCCGCAGCTTTCAAAAAGACGAGCACGGCAAAATTAAGAAAGGCGGAAAACGGCATCCGAAAGTCGAAGATGACGTGACGATTTATCCGAACTCGACTATCCTTGGCGGCGAAACCGTGATCGGCGCAAGATCGACAATTGGCGGAAACGTTTTTCTTGTGCAAAGCGTTCCGCCCGATTCGCTCGTTTACTACGAGGAGAAACAGTTGCGCATCGTGCCGAAGAAGCCGCGCAAGGGTGCCGAGCCGAGCGGCGCATTCATCGGATGATTTATCTTGATTACAACGCGACTACTCCGCTCTGCGATGAAGCGCGCGACGCGATGTTCCCGCGTAAAACTTTATCATGGCGTGACGCTCGGCGCCCGCAGCATCCAAAAAGATGAGCGCGGCAAAATCAAAAAAAGCGGCAAACGTCATCCCTAAGTCGAGGACGACGTGACTATTTATCCGAATTCAACCTTTCTGGGAGGTGAAACGGCCATCGGCGCAAGATCGACAATCGGCGGCAACGTCTTTCTCGTGCAAAGCGTGCCGCCCGATTCGCTTGTTTTCCACGAACAGAAGCAATTGCAGATCGCGCACAAACGATCGCATCGCGCTCCGGCAAAAGAGAAAACTCTGGCGCGATGATTTCCTTCGCCAGTAGTTATTTCAGCTTCTCCGCAAAAACTTCTTCCATGGCGAGATTGTTGTAGCACCCCGGAATGGATTCAAGCTGGCGGCGACTATCGGTCCAAATCGGATAAGAGACGCCCCCATACGAAACGAGCCCTTCGTAATCGCCCTGTTGATTGCCGTAATTGATGCCGGGACAAGGGAATAATCCGCCGCAATCGTGCTCGTTCGAACTTACCGTAGTGACACGCGTATTCGGTGACGACCACGACGCGCCGCCATTGGTCGATTGCGCGAAATAAATATCGGTCATGTAGCGCGAACCGGTGGTGTCGTTGCGCGTGTCGTAGAAAGACAGGTTTACATCTCCGGTGACAGGATCGACAGACATCGAATGATTGAAACGATCAACCGGTAGCGCGAGCTGATCGGCCACCGTCGTACGCGCTGACCAATCCGCGCCGTTGTCATCGGAAAACGAAAGATAAATATCGGTCGTCCCAGCGGCGGTTTGATCCATCCACGAGCAATAGAGCCGGCCCCGATGCGGGCCGTTGGAGCGATCGACATCAAGCGCGGGATAAACCAGAGCGCGCCGGAACGACTCGGCCGGAATGCCGATGTCGAAGGGAATACTTTTCGCGGAAATGACATTTTGTAGGCCCCACGTTGCACCGCCATCAAAAGAGCGATTGAACGAAATGTTGTTCGCCGCGTAATCGTTCCAGGCAACATAGAGTTCGCCATTCGGTCCGACCGTGGGCGAGGCGCCGATGGATTTCCCCGGTCCCGATGGATCGTCCGCACGCGTGATCGTGAATGTGGCGCCGCGATCGGAAGAGCTTCCGACGCGAATTCCACCGCCGGTCGAGCCACCGGCGGCTGCGTCCCAGGCAACGTAAATACTGTCGCGCAACCGACTGTTCGAATTTGTGTCGGTGGTGATCATCGGTTTGTCGTTAAAATGATTGCTGCCACTTTCGAATGAAAAAAATGTGACCGCAGGATAGCTTTGACCGCCATCCGTCGAGCGCGCCACCGCCATTTCCGAACCGTTTACGCCTGCGCCGTTTCCGAAAAACACCACGATGTAGCCGTAGAAAAGATTTCCGCGAGTATCGAATGCAAGCGTCGGATCGGAACCGAAATCGATTCCATTGCTGCCTTTTGCCGGCGGCAAAGGCAAATCCACGCCACCCCAATTCGTCCCGCCATTAGACGAAAAGTAACCGCGCATTGGTAAACGGAAAATTTCATTTGAGCCGGCCGCGAGGATTTTTGGACGCGCGCTGTTCAGCGCAATGAAAGTTTCGCTCTGAGGTCCGCATTCGTTCGAAAGATCGACATTCGCCCCAAAGCTGACAGACGAAGTGGGCGCGCCGCCGCTGGTCGGTCCATTGCTGGCGATGTATTGATATTTGTCCCACCACGTCGGGTTGTGCGTGCTGCTCTTCTGCCCGAGCGCGACGCTGGGTAAAATCGTGATCGCGATCAGCGGTAAAGTCGACCACGGAATTTTGCGGAACGGGAATGGCCGTTTCATTCAAGCGATCCTAAAACTTTTTTGTTTCTTCTGTCAAAAAGATTACGCTCATTGCGAACGCAATGATTTATCTTGATTACAACGCGACTACTCCGCTCTGCGATGAAGCGCGAGACGCGATGCTGCCGTACCTGGGCCGGCATTTCGGAAATCCATCGAGCGTTCACACGGCCGGACGCGAGGCGCGCGCGGCGATTGATGATGCGCGAGACAAAATTTCCTCGCTTCTCCACGTCAAGCCTAACGAAATAATTTTTACGAGTGGTGGGACTGAGTCGTGCAATCTCGCGGTGCTTGGACTGGCGAAATGTTCGAGGTCGCGCGGCGGACATGCGATTTCGAACAAAGCCGAGCACCATGCAGTTTTAAACGCGTTCGAGTATTTGGAAGGTCGCGAGAATTTTGAAGTGACGTGGCTGGACGTTTCCCAGGATGGAGTTGTCGATCTTGACCACCTCGCTCGTGCGATTCGTCCGGAAACAAGACTGGTTTCAATCATGGCAGCCAACAACGAAACCGGGGTGATCCAACCGCTTCGTGAAATCTCGGAAATTTGCCGCGCGCGCGGTGTCTTGCTGCACAGCGACATGGTGCAATCATTTGGCAAGATCGACATCGATATGTCGCTGGTCGATGTCGCGAGTTTCGCCGCGCACAAATTTTACGGACCGAAAGGCGCCGGGTTTCTTTTTCTGCGCAGTGGATTGTCCCTCCAACCGATCATGTTCGGTGGTGCGCACGAGAATGAGCGGCGTCCGGGGACAGAAAACGTCGCGGCCATCGCCGGCATGGCGGCAGCGGCTGAATTCGCCTTGCGCGATCGCGAAGCGGTGCAAGATCGACAATTGCATTTGCGCGATGGTTTATGGAAATCGATCGCGAAAAGTGTTTCGCAAGCGCAGCAAAATGGCGATTGCGCGCGCCGGCTTGCTAATACATTGAACGTCAGTTTCATCGGCCTGGATTCCGCAATGCTCTTGATCGCGCTCGATCTGAAAGGCGTTTGTGCCTCGAGCGGTTCCGCCTGCATGGTCGGCTCTGTAGCCGCGTCCCATGTTTTGCTGGCGATGGGACTGCCAATGGAACGCGCGCGGTCGGCGGCCCGTTTCTCGTTAGGCAAGCACACAACCGCGGACGAAATCGAGGCTGCCGGCAAAGCGATCTCACAGATCGTCGAGCGACTGACGAAAAGAACAAGCGACTCGTATGCTGTTGCTTGAGCAGTTCGAGCTGTTTGACTGTAGCCGCCCCGCTCTGCCGGGGCGTTTCGTTGCAATGCAGCACGGCGACAGAGCGCCACGGCTACAGTCGTTTAGCCGCGATGTCGATCTTGAATTGAGAGCGCGAGAGCTACTGCGCGCAACTGACGCGGCGCGAATCGCGCGCTTCGTTCGTGTCGAATGGCAACCGCGCCTGAAAAGTTGTGCCGGCCGCGCAGATTATCGCGCCAAGCTGGTTTCGCTGAACCCACGCCTTGCGGAACACGGAGAAGCGGAAATCGATCGCACGCTTCGTCATGAGCTCGCACATCTTCTCGCGCAATTTCGGGTGGGTCGGCGCCGCCTTTTGCCGCATGGATCCGAATGGCACCAAGCTTGCCGCGATCTTGGCGTTGGCGATGAAAAACGCTGCCACAATTTGCCTTTCCCCATTGCAGAACGCGCGCGGCGTTTTCTTTACAAATGTCCGAATTGCCGCCGCGATTTTGCTCGGGTCCGCCGGATTCGCCGCGCGATTGCGTGCCTGGCGTGCTGCCGCGCGCATAATCGCGGAGAATTCGACGCGCGATTCCGGTTGCAGCTCGTGACCGCAACTTAACTTGCCCAGCACCTCTACAATTCTGTCTCGCCCTTCGCGATTTTCTCGCCGCGTAATTTTGCCTGGATGAACATGTCGATGTTGCCGTCCATCACTTCCTGTAGGTTGCTCGTCTCGGCGCCGGTGCGGTGGTCCTTCACCATTTGATACGGTTGAAACACGTAGGAGCGAATTTGACTGCCCCAGGCGATGTCGCCTTTTTCTCCATATTGCCGATCGATCTCGGCGCGCTTTTTATCCTGCTCAATCTGGTAAAGTTTCGCTTTCAACATTTTGAGCGCGAGCTCGCGGTTGCGGCCCTGGCTGCGCTCCGCCTGACAAGCGACGACGATGCCAGTCGGTTTGTGCAGAACGCGCACGGCGGTTTCCACTTTGTTGACGTTTTGCCCGCCTTTGCCGCCGCTGCGAAACGTTGAGATCTCGAGATCGGCCGGATTAATTTCGATCGGAGCGGAGTCAGCGATCTCCGGGACAACGTCGACACTTGCGAATGACGTGTGGCGCCGCTTGTTCGCGTCGAACGGAGAAATGCGCACCAGCCGATGCACGCCGCGCTCGGTTTGAAGGTGGCCATAAGCGTAATCGCCGCTCACCAGCAGCGTCGCGGACTTGATTCCCACTTCTTCGCCGACTTGTAGATCGACAATCTGCGATCCGAAACCGTTGCGCTCGATCCAGCGTTGATACATGCGCAACAGCATGTCGGCCCAGTCACACGATTCCGTGCCCCCAGCCCCCGAATGAATCGTCACGAAAGCATTCGCGTTATCGTTTTCGCCAGACAAAAATTGGCGCAGCTCAAATTCCTCCAGTTTATGAACGAGCCGATTGTGTTCGGCCAGGACTTCACGCTCCGCTTGTAACCGATGCGCGTCGTTCTTTTCCTCGGACGCGAGTTGCTGCAAAGCCTCGAAATCGCCGACTTCGCGTTCCAGGTCACAAAACGGATTGATGAGCGAACGCAACCGCGAGACTTGATCGACATCGGTCTGGGCGCGTTCGCGATTCGACCAAAAATCTGGCGCGCTCATGCGCGCTTCCAGGGCAGTTAACTCACGCTGCAATTTCGCGACGTCAAAGAAACCTCCGTAAATCGCGGACCCGCGATTTCAAATGTTCAGCATCGACAGGCAGAAGTTCAGTCGCCATGGAAAGAAGATAATGGAATCGTCGCGATGCGCAAAGATGGGCGTTCGCCACCGACGGCGCGAGATCGACATCGTGTGCGGTCGCAGCTTCTGGGTAGCACACTCGTCTCGAGTGTTGGTTTCCGCGTCTCGCGGAAACAAACTTCTCCGAAAAGTTCGCGCCGGCGAGGACGCCGCCGCCAGCAAGCGAGACGCGTGCGCTACCCAGATTACCGGCGTGCCGAATCTTTGCGTTTCGTGTCTTGCGTCGGCTCGAGACGGAAAATGGTTTCACCTTCCTTCATGAGATCGAGACGATCGCGCGCGATCGTTTCGAGATAAGTCGTATCCGTCTGAAGCAAGGTTACCTCGCGAGTCTGGCGCGCGAGCAAAGTCTTCTGCTCGTTTACCTGCGCTTGCAGATTATCGATCTCGGCGCGGCTTTGCGTCAGTTTTTTGTAGGGCGGAACGAACAAACTTACGATCACAAGCCAGATCGCGACGAAGAGTAAGACGCCGAGCACGCGATTCAATCGCTGCCAAACAGTGGCTTCGCGACGCGCACGGAAATCGCCGTAGGCCTGCTCCACGTCACTGCATCTTACTGCCATAAACCGCTTTGTCACCAAGTTCCTCGGCAATCCGGAGGAGCTGATTGTATTTCGCGATTCGATCGGTGCGGCAAAGCGAGCCGGTCTTGATTTGGCCGGCGTTCGTCGCCACCGCGATGTCGGCGATGGTTGTGTCTTCGGTTTCGCCCGAGCGATGACTGATCACGGCGTTGTAATTATTTTTCCTGGCCAGATCGATCGCAGCCAAAGTTTCGGTGAGCGTGCCGATCTGATTGACCTTGATCAAAATCGAATTCGCCACGTGTTCGGCAATTCCTTTGCGCAAAAATTCCACGTTGGTGACGAAAAGATCGTCGCCGACCAGCTGAATCTTATCGCCAAGACGCGCGGTCAATTTTTTCCAACCGTTCCAATCGTTTTCCGCGCAGCCGTCCTCGATCGAAATGATCGGAAAACGTGCGCAAAGATCGACATAGTACTCAATCAGCTCTTCAACCGTCTGTTTCGAGCCGTCCGATTTCTTGAAAACGTAAACATTGCGCTCCGCATCATAAAACTCGGAGGCGGCAGGATCGAGCGCGATGAAAATTTGCTCGCCAAGTATGTAACCGGCTTCTCCGACCGCGGCCGCAATCGATTCGAGCGCGTCCTCGGCGGAATCGAGTCGTGGCGCGAACCCGCCCTCGTCCCCGACCGCGATGGAAAGATGTCGATCTTTTAAAACCGACTTGAGCGCGTGAAAGACTTCTGCGCCGTAACGCAGCGCTTCGGCAAAAGTCGGCGCGCCCTGCGGCATGATCATGAATTCCTGAAAATCGATCGGGGCATCGGAGTGCGCGCCGCCGTTCAGGATGTTCATCATTGGCACTGGCAAAACTTTCGCGTTCTCGCCGCCGAGATAACGAAAGAGAGAAAGGTTTTCTGCTGCGGCCGCGGCATGCGCGACGGCAAGGGAAACGCTAAGCAGCGCGTTTGCGCCCAGGTTTTTTTTGTTCGAAGTTCCGTCGAGCTCGACGAGTTGATTGTCGATCTTTGCCTGGTCGCGCGCGTCCCGCCCCTTTATCGCAGGCGCGATTTTCTCATTTACGTTTGCGACCGCGCGGGTAACGCCTTTGCCGCCGAAGCGTTTCTTGTCGCCGTCGCGTAATTCCAATGCTTCATGCTCGCCGGTGCTCGCTCCGCTCGGCACGGCCGCACGGCCGAGCGCGCCGCTTTCAAGTCGCACATCGACTTCGATCGTCGGATTACCGCGCGAATCAAGAATTTCGCGCGCGACTACTGCCTGGATGCCGGTCTTTGTCATAAAATGATTTATCCGGTGGAAAATCAGCGCGCGCTTATCATGCGTTGCTTTCCGCATTCCGCAATCCGCATTACAGTTCTCACTGGCAATCCTGGCGAGTGTAGGTACGCTGGCCCATGAATCCTTTCGCGCGCCTAGTTGCGATCGGGCTAGTGATTGGCTGCTGCGCTGTGATTGGTGCCGAGCCGGCGCGCCTCCGGGCCGATCAGCTTGCCCGGGCAATCAAGAACGACTCGATCAGCATTCCCACGCCGGGCGAACTTTTCGCCGCGCTCGAAAAACCGGGGAAGCCGAATTGGTCCGGCCAATATCGCGCCCCCATGTCGATGACCTATCGGAACCGGGCACAGATTGCATTAAACCTCGGCGGTTTGATTGCCGATGGCTTTATCGCGGTTGAAGCCAAGGATAGCCAGCAGGTCAAGAACATCGGCTCCGATATCATCAAGCTGGCAAAAGCGTTGGGCGTAAGTGAGAACCTGCTCCGCCGCGGTAACAGCTTGAACGAATTTGCCGAGAATGACGAATGGGATGTGTTGCAGGAAGAACTCGAAGCAACCCAAAACGAAGTGAAAACGTCCATGCAAACGCACAGCGACCAGGACCTAGTAATTCTCGTCAGTGTCGGCGGCTGGGTTCGCGGCACACAGGTAGTCAGCGCCGCGATCATGCAAAATTACGATGAGCGCAGCGCAAAAGTGTTGCGCCAGCCGGCGCTCATCAGCTTCATCCATTCGAAGATCAACGACATCTCGCCGGAACTACGGTCCGAGCCGCTGGTTAAAGATGTAAACGAACAACTGATGGACATCGAGAAGCTCGTCTCCTTCCCGCCGGGTAAGTCGCCCAGTGTGGATGAGGTGCGAAAAGTCAACGCAGCGGTTGGAAAGGTGATGGAAGCCATCCAGAACAAAACGGACGCAAAATGAGATGCCGTTCGCTCATTTTATTATCGATCTTTCTGTTCGCGGCCAGCCCCCGCGCGCGCGCCGAGACGGACAGTGAAGTGGAGGCGCGCAAAACCGCGCTCGATCTGGCCGGCGCATTTACCAATGACGGATTCAAAATGCGCGACGGTCATTGGTGCGGGACGATCAAGCCGCACGAGCTTGCTCTTGTCGCGGTAAATTTGTACGCGGGCAATCAATACTGGTTTTCGGTCGGCGCGATTGATCCGGCGAAAAAAATCGCAGTCAATCTTTACGACGAGGCCGGGAAGCAGGTCGTGACCGAAAATTACAACTCGGGCGAAAAAGCCGCAGCCGGTTTTTCACCGACGAACAGCGGCCAATATTTCGTTTCCATCGACCTGGTCGACGGCCGGGAGAGCAGTTTTTGTCTGGTTTACTCTTACAAGTAAAACGCGGGCGAACGATTTAGTTTCACCCGGCGTTTTTCAATCCGGCTCATTTGCACCGCCAACTGGACTTTCGCGCTGCCGCACGTTTGCTAGGATCAGGCTGATCCGGCAATGATTTCACTTCAGATATTTTACGAGGGCAGTGTCCAGGGTATCGGCTTCCGGTGGTCGGTTCGGCACATTGCCAAAGGTTTCGATCTGACCGGCTGGGTGCGCAACCTGACTGATGGCAGGGTTGAGCTCCGGGTGAATGGCGAAGAAAAGGAAATCCGCGCGTTTTTGGACGCGATCATGCAAAGCGAACTGCGCGCGCACATTCGCAAGCAAACCGAAACGAAGTTGGATAAACCAGTGGCCGGGCACGGCTTTGAAATTCGTCATGATTGATGCGGCGGTCACGGTCAGCGGACTAACAAAGGTTTTTCCGGTCCCGTTCCATCGAGAACCGGTCGTTGCGGTGCGCCATCTCGATCTTCGCATCGAACCGGGCGACGTTTATGGATTACTTGGGCCAAACGGTTCCGGGAAAAGCACAACGCTCAAAATCATTCTCGGCCTGGTTTCGCCGACGCACGGACGAACAGAAATTTTCGGACGCGACAGCAGTTTGGTCGAAAGCCGTGAAGCCGTCGGCTTTCTGCCGGAGAACCCATACTTCTACAAATATCTCACCGGGGAAGAGACGCTGCGCTTTTTCGGAAAACTGTGCGGGCTCAGTGGCTCGCGATTGAGAGAGCGTTCCGACCAATTGCTCGAGCTGGTTGGCCTGACGAATGCGCGCGATCGGCGCCTGAGCACGTATTCCAAAGGCATGTTGCAGCGCATCGGCCTCGCTCAGGCGTTAATTCACGAACCGAAGCTGCTCGTACTGGACGAGCCGACCGCCGGTGTCGATCCCGCCGGCTCGCGCGACATTCGTAATTTGATTGTCGATCTTAAGCAGCGCGGAATCACGGTTCTGCTTTCGTCGCATCTCCTCGCGCAAGCGCAGGAAATCTGCGATCGTGTCGGCATTCTAGCCGACGGCGTGCTCGTGCGCGAAGGACGGCTCGAGGAATTGATCGCGATCGAAAATCAAACCGAACTCATCCTGGAAAACGCTTCCGATGCGCTCGTCGATCGGATCAACACCCTGGCGACAAGTTCAAACGCAAAATTGATCGCGCGCCGAAGATCGACAACCACACTCGAGCGCTTATTTCTCGACGCCACCTCGGAAGACAGCAACAAATGAGCAACGAAACCGCCGCCATTACCAGACATCGTGCATTTTCCATCGCGCGCGTTTTCGCGATTACGGCAAACACGCTGACCGAGCTAACGCGCCTGAAAGTTTTTTACGTCCTGCTCATTTTCGCGGTGCTTTTGATCGGCAGTTCCGTCTTCATGGCGCGCCTCACTTTTCAACAGGAATTCCAGATTCTAAAAGATGTATCGCTCGGGGCGATGTCGATCTTTACTTCGTTGCTCGCGATCATCGCGACCGCGCGTCTCATTCCGCAAGACATCGAAGACCGCACCGTTTACACAATTCTGGCGAAACCGGTGCCGCGCTTTGAATACATCGCGGGCAAGCTCACCGGCGTGCTGTTGCTCCTCGCGATCAGCACGCTGGTCATGAGCGCGATGTTTCTCGCCGTGCTCTATCTGCGCGAACAAACCGTATTGCATGAAACGCTGCGCCAAATGTCGGCCGCGCCACGCGAGCAGATTGATGACGCATCGCGCGCCATCCGGTCTTCCGCTCTCAACATCGACATCTTCCCCGGCATCATCATCATTTACCTGAAAGCATGTTTGCTCGCGGCCCTGACGCTTTTTGTCTCCACATTTGCGACCACGAACATCTTCACAATCGTCGTGATGGTTGCAATTTACTTCATTGGGCATTTGCAAGCGACCGCGCGGGAATATTGGCTGCAGGAGCACAGCACGGGCTGGATAACGCGCGTCTTCCTCGCGCTCATCGCGCTGATCTTTCCAGATTTGCAAACATTCAATCTGGTCGATGATATCGTCGTCGGCGCAGCCATTCCGCTGGCGCTGTTCGCAAAAACTGCTGTGCTCGGCATTTTTTATACGACGATCTACACATTGCTGGCCGCGTTCGTTTTTTACGGGAAGGAATTATGATGCGCTTCGCCTGCCGCGCGGCAGCTCTGCAAAGGCCGGTCCTGGTGCTCGCGATGGTGCTAGCCTTCGGCGTGATGAAACTTCCTGGCGAGCGAGCGCTCTTCGTGCAACATCGACAATTACATTTTCGCGACGTCGAATTTAATCTCGATCTGCGAGAAAAGATTGGCCAGCTCGGCTTCATCGCCGCGCTCAGTGGCTTTCGCGCGATCGTTGCCGACGTTCTTTTCATTCAAGCACACGTGGCGTGGGAGCGGACGGAATGGGGCCGCGTGCTTTTGTTGTTCCGCCAAGTGACAACGTTGCAGCCGCGCGCAATTTTG
>QHPX01000146.1:0-36925 GCA_003219195.1 Verrucomicrobiota bacterium | reverse complement strand
GGCAGCGGCGTTGCCCGAAGCGCGGGCTTATGAAAAACGGTTCGCGGCCTACGAGCTTTCGTATTGCGAGGGACGCGAGCGCGAAGCATACGAACGCCTGCGCCGGCTTTATGACGTGGGCAAAAACGAGCGGCTGCCAACTTTGATCACCCGACTGAAGTTTCTCGAACAGAAATTGAACATTCCGAACGAGCAACGGATTCCTGAAGGTGCGCACTGAAGCCTGTAAAGGCCGCTATCCTCAGCGGCAGTTCCAATTAAAAGGTTTCTGCAGCCAGTAACGGTCGGAAGTTACAACAAATGCGTTTCGCGATTTTCAGTGACGTTCATGCCAATCTCGAGGCGCTCGAGGCCGTCCTGGAGGACGCGCATGAGCACCACTGCACGCACTTTGTTTGTCTGGGCGACGTCGTCGGTTACAACGCCAATCCTCACGAATGCGTCAAACGCGTCCGCGACATGGACTGCCCCATCGTCAAAGGCAACCATGACGAACAGGCCTCGTTGGTCGAATCCTCGCGCGACTTCAATGAACTGGCCGAGCGCGCTATCCAATGGACGCGCGATCACCTCACGGCGGAGGACAAAATGTGGTTGCGCGACCTGCGCTTGCAGCGGCAAGTGCGCGATTTTACCATCGTGCACGCCACGCTCGATACACCGGCGCAATGGGGTTATGTCTTTAATAATCTCGACGCGGCCGCGAGTTTCACCTATCAACACACGACCGTTTGTTTCTTCGGCCACACCCATCTGCCCATGGCCTTTATCCGCGACGACGGCGTCAGACGTGTCAGTACCGAACTGCTCCGCATCGAGATGGGCAAAAAGTATTTCATTAATACCGGCAGTGTCGGTCAACCGCGCGACGGCAATTGGCACGCCGCCTACTGCATTTATGACGTTGAGAACAACATCGTCGAGCAACGGCGAGTAAAATACAAGGTCGCCACTGCGCAAAAGAAAATCATCAAGGCCGGTCTGCCGCCGCTGCTCGCGGAACGACTTGCGATTGGCCGATAAGATCGACAATCTGACCTCTGAAAAAGATATTGATCATTAAACCGAGCTCGCTCGGCGACATCGTGCATGCTTTGCCCGCGGTCGCATTGGTTCGCGATGCGCACCCCGATACAGAAATCACCTGGGTGATCAATCCGGAATTCACCCCGTTGCTCCGCGGAAATCCCGATGTCGAGCATGTCCACGTTTTTCCGCGCGGCGAATTTCGCGGCCTCGGTGCGCCGCGCAGCTTGCGGCCGTGGTTGAAGATAACGAGACAACTTCAGCCCGATCTTGCTCTTGATTTTCAGGGACTGCTGCGCAGCGCGTTCATCGGGAAAATTAGCGGTGCGAAGGAAATTTATGGAATGAGCGATGCGCGCGAAGGCGCGCGCTGGTTTTACGATCGCGTCGCGAAGGTCAATCGCCGCGATCACGCGGTCGAGCGTTATCTCAAACTAGCGGAATGCGCCGGCGCCACCGTCGGTGCGGCGCTTCGTTGCCCGTTTCCCACCGGTGATATGCTCCCGCGCTTCGATGAACATCCGCCATTCATTTTGTTGCATCCATTCGCCCGCGGCGCCGGCAAATCACTCTCGAACGGGGTGATCGAGGAATTTTGTCGCGCCTTCGCGCCCACGCGCGTCGTGGTCGTCGGCCAGTCCGACCGCAAGATCGACACGCCGGGAAATTGCATCGATCTGACGAATCAAACCTCGCTGCTGCAATTGATTCGACTAATTCGCGTCGCGCGTTTCATCATCAGTGTAGACAGCGGCCCGATGCACATCGCCGCCGCGGTGACCGATCGGCTCTTGTCGATCCACATGTGGACCGATCCGCGCCGCGTCGGCCCCTATAATCCCGACGCCTGGGTTTGGAAAAACGGCCAGCTCCTTCGCGTGAGCGAATTGGGAACTGTCTGCCGTCTGCGCCGGGCCCGAAAATTCAAATCCAAAGATGTGCCCGGCGTCGTCGAACTCGTTCGCCCGCTCGTGCCGATCGATCCAATGCTTGCTTGATGTCGATCTTATAACCGCGCGGTCGCGTGCGTGAGCGACAACCCCTCGGTGACAACGTCGAACGCGAGCAGTGGCTCGCCTTGTTGCAACATCTTCTCCGCGATCAACCGATACCTGTCCGGCGATTGCGACCATTGCTTCGTCTCACGCGCCCGCCAGATCGACATCGGCTCGATCAGCGAAGCCGAACTAATCGAGCGAACGATGTTGTCGATCTTCGCAGCGCTACTGTTGCCTTTCGCTTTCAATTCTGCCGTCCGGTTGGCTGGTCGTCGTGCCATACGTGAATCACGTATAGCATGGCAGGCACATGGAGTTTTCTATTTATGTGAACATGGGTGAGCCTAGCCACGCGGTCCTCTCCCCTGCAGGACCATTTCCGCTAGTTTCAAGTCGCGCGGGTAAGTGATTTTGAAATTAAAATCGTCGTTCGGCACGAGCATGACTTTGGCGCCGATCAGCTCGAGCGCGGAAACTTCGTCTGTAACCGGAAGTTTTTTCTCGGCCACGGCGCGATAAGCTTGCTCGAGAAGTTTCCGTTCAAAAATTTGCGGCGTCTGCACGGCGTAAAGTCGATCTCGATCCACCGCGCCGGAGACGCCAAGATCGACATTGGCGCGCTTGAGCGTGTCTGTGATTGGATCGGCCAGAGCGGCCGCCCCGTGGGTGCGTGATTGTTGGAAGACGCGCTCGATTACTTCCGGCGTGACGAGCGGTCTGGCCGCGTCATGCACCGCCACATACTGTACGTTTTCGCCAAGACGACTCAGGCCAGCGCGAACTGAATCCTGCCGGTGTTCGCCGCCGCTCTCGATGGCCCGAACCTTTTTCCAGTTTTGATTGCGGACCAATTTTCTGATCTCGCCACGTCGATCTTCGCGGGCGATGACGACGATGTCCGAAACAGATTTTGAATTTTCAAAAGCGCCGATGGCATGGACGATCACCGGTTTGCCCGCGATTATTTCAAATAACTTATCGAAGCCAACGCGCCGGCTGCTGCCCGCGGCAACGATGATCGCTGTCAGCATGGTCGAATTTTAAAACGTTGAATGGTTGCAGCCTTTTACTCTCAACGCGCAATCCTCAATTGCCCAACTGCTTTTGCACTTCCTGGTTTAACGTCTTGCCATCGGCGCGGCCCGCAGCTTTCTCCTGCAACGCCTTCATCACCGCGCCCATTTGCGCTTTGGAAGTCGCGCCAACTCCCGCAATCGTATCGCGCACAACTTTGGCGAGTTCATCGGCGCTCATTCCTTGCGGCAAATACGCCTGCAAGATCGACAACTCCTCTTTTTCCTTAGCCGCGAGTTCCGCGCGTCCGCCTTTCTCGAAACTTTCTATCGAATCCTGCCGCTGTTTGACCTGTTTGCGCACGACTTGCGCTGCTTCCGCGTCGTTCAGTTCGGCCTCCGCGCCCGACTTTTCAATCGCCGCATATTCCAACGCGGATTTAAGCATGCGCAGGACACCGAGCTTCGTGGCGTCCTTGGCGCGCATCGCGTCCTTTAGGTCTGTATCTACACGCTCTGCCAGTGCCATTCGCTCAGGCTACGGTGTCCAAATGCGATTGTCGAGGTAGGGACAGCGTGCCGCGCTGTCCGCGGAGGGCCGTAGCGCGGCGGGCCTACCCACCAATGCGCCCCGCGCATTTGCGCACCGATTCCGCGTCGTTCTCCGAAACCACATCGGCATCTTTGCACGTCCGTTTCAGTAAACCGGCGAGTACGCCGCCCGGTCCGAGCTCGACGAACAAATTGCAGCCAAGAGCGACAAGTCGTTCCATGCAATCGACCCAGCGCACGGTACTCGTGACTTGATCCTGCAATGTGCGCCGTATTTCGACCGGCGTCTTCACTTCTTCGCCGGTCACATTGCTGATTACCGGGAAGCGCGGTGGTTGCACCGGTACGTGGCGCAGGGCAACACCAAGTTTTTCATACGCGGTTTGCATCAAGCGCGAGTGATACGCGCCAGCAACGTTCAACATGGCCGCGCGGCGAATACCGTATTCCTTGGCCACCCCCACGCTGGCTTCCACATTTGCCAGTTCGCCAGAAATTACAATCTGCCCGGGTGCATTGATGTTCGCAACATCGACATCTTCATCCGCCGCCAGCTGGCGCACTATATTTTCCTCGGCGCCGATCATCGCTGCCATTGCACCCTTGGTCGCAGCACATGCTTCGTCCATTAACTCGCCGCGCTTTTGAACGAGCTTCAGACCGGTCGCGAAATCAAACGTTCCGGCCGCCGCGTGCGCCGTCATTTCGCCTAACGACAGACCAGCCGCGCCCCCAATCGGAAAATCACCGGCGAGTTCGCGCAACACCGCCAGACACGCGAGCTCGTGAACATATAGCGCCGGCTGACAATTCGATGTCTTGGTCAATTCTTCGATCGGGCCATTCCACGCAATTTCGCTCAGCCTTCGACCGAGAATCTCATCGGCTTGCCGAAATAAATCCGCCGCGACGGGAAATCTTTGCGCAAGATCGCGCCCCATCCCAACGACTTGTGAACCTTGCCCGGCAAAAAGTAGCCCGATTTTTTTCATGGCCGTTGTAGTTAACTCGCTTCGTTGCACGCGGCGAGTGGATTCTGGGTAGCGCACGCTTCTCGCGTGCTCGCGACGGCGTCCTCGCCGTCGCGAACTTTGAGGAGTAGCGAACGGTTGCGAAACGTTCGTTTTGGCGGGATGCCAAAACCAGCACGCGAGTCGCGTGCGCTACCCAATTTGCACTTGCGCAGTGTGGTTGACTCGCGAGCGTAATTCCACTTCCCGATCTTATGCCTTTCACCACCCGCGAGATTGAATCGCCTGATCCGGTGACGCGAGTGGTTGCCGCGGACGCAAAGTTGCGTCACGCGGACGACGATATTGGCGAGAAGATGGTGCTGAACATGGGGCCGTCGCATCCGGCGACGCACGGTGTTTTGCGACTCGTGCTCGAGCTCGACGGTGAGATCATTACCAAAGCAGCGCCGGACATCGGTTTCCTCCATCGCGGTGATGAAAAAATCGCCGAGAACATGCAGTACAACCAATTCGTTCCGTACACCGACCGGCTCGATTATCTCGCGCCGCTCTCGAACAACGTCGCTTACGCGCTCGCGGTGGAGAAATTAATGGGCTGGGAGATTCCGCCGCGCGGCCAGGCGATTCGCACCATTTGCTGCGAGACATCACGCATCTCGTCGCATTTGCTCGGACTCGGCGCGATGGCGCTCGATCTTGGTGCGATGACCGCCTTTCTTTACACATTCACCGAGCGCGAGAAGCTTTACGACCTCTTTGAACTACTGACCGGCGCGCGCTTCACCACTTCCTACACGCGGGTCGGCGGGCAGATCCGCGATCTGCCGGAAAATTTCATTCCCCAACTCGAGAAATTTCTCGACGGTTTCATTCCGCAACTCGATGAGATCGACAAGCTGCTCACGCGCAATCGAATTTTTGTGGATCGAACGCGCGACATCGGCGTCATTCCGAAAGATCGCGCGATTGCTTACGCGTTATCCGGCCCGAATCTGCGCGGGAGCGGCATCGAGCATGATTTGCGACGCAAAAACCCATACCTAGACTACGACAATTACGATTTCGACGTGGTCATCGGCAGCGCCGGCGATTGCTACGATCGTTATCTCGTCCGCATCGAAGAGATGCGACAGAGCGTGCGCATTTTGCGCCAGGTGATCGACAAATTGCCGAGCGGCCCGATTAATGTCGTCGATTGGAAAAACATGACGCCGCCGAAATCGCGCATCATGACCAAAATGGAAGAACTGATTCATCATTTCATCGTCGTGACGGAAGGACTCGACGCACCGCCGGGCGAAGTTTATTTCGCGGCGGAAAATCCAAAGGGCGAGCTTGGTTTTTACATCAACAGCAAAGGCGGCGGCGTACCACACCGGCTGAAAATCCGCGCGCCTTCGTTTGTCAATCTTAGCATTCTGCCGGAGCTTTTGCCGGGTTGCATGGTGAGCGACGTGCCGGCTGTGCTCGGCAGTCTGGACTTTGTCATGGGCGAATGCGACAGATGAACATGTCGATCCTGCAATCAATGACCCGGCTCGCGAGAAAGCTCGGGCTCGTGCTTGTGCTCGTAATCACCATTTCTTGTGTCGGCAAACGCATCACAAAAGCGAATGTCGAATCAGTGGCGGAAGGAATGTCGAAGAAACAGGTGGAATCGATTCTTGGCCCGCCCACGGACATCGATAACAAAGATTTCGTCATCATGAAAAAGACGACTTACGTTTACCGTCAGGGCCAGGACACGGTGACGATCGTGTTTAAAGACGATAAGGTCACGGACAAGCAGAGCACACTGTCGGACTGATTTCCTTTTCCGTGGACTCGACGAGCACACGCGTTCCCGCCGAGTTGGAGCGGAAAATGGATGAGGCGATCGGGCGTTACCCGCCGGAGCACAAACGCAGCGCTGCGCTGCCCCTGCTGCACTTTTGGCAGGAGCATTTTGGATTCATCAGCGATGAAGGCGTGAAGTGGATCGCGGCCAAGCTCGACTTGCAGCCGATCAATATTCTCGAGCTGGTCACCTTTTATCCGATGTTTCGCCAGGAGAGCGCCGGCAAAACGCACGTCCGCGTTTGTCGCACGCTCAGTTGCGCGATGGCAGGAAGTTATCGCCTGATGGAAAATTTGCGCGAAGCAATCGGGTTCGAACCAACGATCGATAATCACGGAACGCACAATCCGATTTCCGTGAGCCCGGACGGTAATTGCAGCATCGAGTTTGTCGAATGCCTGGCCAGTTGCGGCACCGCGCCGGTTTGCATGATCGGCGAAAAGTTGCACGAGAATGTCGATCCAAACTCGGTTGTCGATCTTGTCTCAAATCCACAATCCGTAATCCGTAATCCGCAATCTCCCCATCCGCTCGAGCATCGCTTGGTTTTCAAAAACATCGGCCGCGCCGATTGGAAGATCGACATCGATACCTACATCGATAATGGCGGCTACGAGCAACTAAAAAAAGCCGTGACGATGTCGCGTGTCGACATTGTGAACGAACTAAAAACATCCGGCTTGCGCGGTCGCGGCGGCGCCGGATTTCCGTGCGGCGTGAAGTGGAGCTTCATCAAGCCAGATGAGAAAAAGCCCATCTATTTGATCTGCAACGCCGACGAATCGGAGCCGGGCACGTTCAAAGACCGTTACATCATTCACGAAGATCCACATCAACTGCTCGAAGGAATCCTGATTTCCTGCCTCGCCCTCGACGCGCGGACGGCGTACATATATATAAGAGGCGAGTTCCCGGAAGGAGCGAAAATCTTGGAGCGCGCAATCGAGGAAGCGCGCAAGCACAATTTCCTGGGCAAAAACGCCCTCGGGTCAGGGTTCGATGTCGAAGTTTACATTCATCGCGGGGCCGGCGCCTACATCTGCGGCGAGGAAACCGGCCTAATCGAATCGCTCGAAGGCAAACGTGCTTATCCGCGGATCAAGCCGCCCTATTTCCCAGCGGTGCTCGGGCTCTACTTGTGCCCGACGATCGTGAACAACGTCGAGACACTGTGCCACGTGAAGCACATCATCGCGATGGGCGGCGCGAAATACGCGCAGCTCGGCCGTCCGAACAATACTGGCACCCGCATCGTTTGCGTGAGCGGCGACGTACAGCGCCCCGGTTATTTCGAAATTGAAGTCGGTGCGGTGACGATGGGGCAATTGATTTACGAGATGGCGGGCGGATTAAAGCCGGGGCGCATGCTCAAAGCGGTGATTCCGGGCGGGAGCTCGGCGAAAGTGTTGCGCGCAGACGAGCGATTCAAAATAAAAGATCGGCAATCTGATGGATCGATAATCGAACGCGAGATGTCGATCGACGAAATTCCGATGGATTTCGATTCACTCACCGCCGCCGGTTCGATGGCCGGATCGGGCGGCGTAATCGTTCTGGACGATTCGCGCGACATGGTTTGGACGCTCAACAATATCAACGAGTTTTATGCGCACGAGAGCTGCGGCCAATGCACGCCGTGCCGGGAAGGCGCACTCTGGATGAAAAAAATCACGGAGCGGATGTTGCACGGCGGCGGCGTAGTGGAAGATCCGCGCACGTTGAAAACGATCGGCGACAATATCGCCGGTCGAACCATCTGCGCTTTTGGGGAAGCGTGCGCCTGGCCAACCCAAAGTTTTGTCGAGAAATTTCCAGATGAATTTGCATCACGCGCCGCGAAGCCAGTGCCACCACCGCTCCCGCCAGAATACATTTCGGAAGAATTGACCGAGCGGGAGACAATTCCAACCACTGCTCTCGCTCATGACCCGGGCTGGGAAAAAGCCGGTTCGGCCGGAACGATTTAACGCAAGATCGACGTGTCGAATCAAACAGCCAACGCGCCGCAAATGTTCAACGTCCAAGTCGACGGCGTGTGGCGTCAGTTTCCCAAAGGCACGCGCGTGATCGAGGCGTGCGAGCAGGCCGGTAGTTATGTGCCGCGATATTGCTATCACAAAAAGCTCAGCTCGCCCGGCAATTGCCGGATGTGTTTGATCGAGATGGGCCTGCCAAAGCTTGGGCCTGATCGCAAACCGGAACTCGGCGCCGACGGCAAACCGGTCATCAATTGGATGCCGCGACCACAAATTTCCTGCGCGCAAGACGTAGCCGAAGGAATGGGCGTGC
The DNA here is from genome assembly GCA_003219195.1 of Verrucomicrobiota bacterium. Lineage (GTDB taxonomy): Bacteria > Verrucomicrobiota > Verrucomicrobiia > Chthoniobacterales > UBA10450 > UBA10450. The sequence continues at coordinate 28,236 of QHPX01000146.1, read as the reverse complement.
GTACGAACTCACCCCTCGTGAAAGAATGTCAGCGCGGCGTGATGGAATTCCTGCTCATCAACCATCCGCTCGATTGTCCCATTTGCGATCAAGCCGGCGAATGCCGATTGCAGGAATTCAGCGTCGAGTACGGCACGAGCGAGTCGCGTTTCCTCGAAAACAAGGTGAAGAAACCGAAAAACGTCGAGCTCGGGCCGCGCGTCACGCTCGACGACGAGCGTTGCATTCTCTGCTCGCGCTGCATTCGCTTCTGCCAGGAAATCGCAAAGGATGATGTGCTTGGCTTTGTCGATCGCGGCAGCAATACCGTGCTCACCGCGCATCCGGGCAAGCGGCTCGAAAACAATTACTCGCTCAACACGGTAGACATTTGTCCAGTGGGCGCGCTGACTTCATCCGATTTCCGATTCAAGATGCGCGTGTGGTTTTTGAAGGAAACGAAAAGCATTTGCACGAGTTGCGCGACCGGCTGCAACACGGTCATCGCTACGCGCGAAGATATGATCTACCGACAGACACCGCGCGAGAATGATGCGGTCAACTCCTGCTGGATGTGCGACTATGGCCGGCTCAATTTCGATTATCTGCAATCCGAAAGACGATTGCTCGAACCGCGCATTTTTCTCGGCAACAAGTTTGCCGCGGTGGACTGGCCGACCGCGATTGCACATGCCGCGTTGCAGTTGAAACCGTTTTCCGGTTGGGAAATCGCCGTCGTCGCCTCGGGGCGAATGACGAACGAAGAGTTGTGGCTGATGGCGCAACTTGCCCGCGCTCTCGATGTTCAGTTGATCGACATCGTGGCGCGCACCGGCCCCGGCGACGACATCCTGTTGAGCACAGATCGCAATCCAAACACAAACGGCGCGCGATTGCTCGGGATCACGTCGGAACCGGGAGCGAAATTGCCGGTTATCGCCGAAGCGGTGAAATCCGGCCGCGTCAAAGCACTTATGGCCCTCGGAGAAAATCCAATCGACACCGGAATTTCTGTCGAGCAGCTATCAAATCTTCGTGCATTCATCGTAATGGATATTTTGGCGAACACGGCGACGGAGCATGCCACGGTCGTGCTACCATCGCTTGGCTTCGCCGAAAAGCGCGGTTCGACGATCAATGGCAAAGGCCGTTTACAGCGGCTTAATCGCGCAGTGCGCGGGCCGGGAAACGCGCGCGACGACTGGGAAATTCTGCGCGACCTGCTCCAAGCGCTCACCGGCAGCAATGGAATTTATTCGATCGAGGATGTTTTCCGGCAAATGAGTGAAGCCGTTCCGCAATTCGCCGGATTAACTTTGAGCAAAATCGGCGACCTTGGCGTGCAAGTTATGCAAGCGCGCGAGTCCCCTTCTCCGCCCGTTGATCCCGCGGTCAGCGACATCGAGAAGGCGGAAGCGAAAAAAACTTCGGGCCGTTCGCGCTAAAAGATCAACATGGATTATTTTCTCATTACTACTTCGCTGCTCAAAATCGTCGGGATGCTTGTTGTCGTGATCCTGCCGATGGTTTCCTACAGCGTTTATGCGGAGCGGCGAGTGAGCGCATTCATGCAGGACCGGCTTGGTCCGAATCGCGTCGGACCGGCAGGTCTTTTCCAACCGATCGCTGACATTTTCAAACTGCTGCTGAAAGAAGATTTCAGTCCGCGCCACGTAAACACTTTTTACTACTGGCTCGCACCGTGCCTGGCGCTCGTACCAGCGATCATCACCATCGCGGTCGTTCCCTTCGGCAGCACCTTGCTCGGCGTGCCGATGGTGATTGCGGACATCAATGTCGGGATACTCTATGTCTTCGCCATCGCCTCGTTAGGCGTGTACGGCATTGTTCTGGCCGGCTGGGCCTCAAATTCCAAATATCCGTTTCTCGGCGGCGTGCGCTCCAGTTCGCAGATGATTTCCTACGAGCTTTCCCTCGGACTCGCGGTCATTCCGGTTTTTCTGCTCGTCGGAAATTTGCGCCTAACGAGTGTCGTTCGCTATCAAATCGAACACGGCTGGATGATCGCGCCCTTCATCGGCGATTGGATGAACCTCGGGAAATGGCTGCTGGCCATCCCGATGATCATCTCGTTTGTCGTCTTTACGATTGCGGTTTTTGCCGAGACCAACCGACTGCCATTCGATTTGCCCGAAGCTGAGCAGGAACTGGCCGGCGGTTATCACACTGAATATTCGTCGATGAAATTTGCGCTCTTTTTTCTTGGCGAATACGCGGCAATGATCAGTGGCTCGGCGGTCATCGTAACATTGTTTCTTGGCGGCTGGCATTTTCCCGGAATTCCTCGCTAATTTTCGTCTTCATGTGGGTGCGCTGGACGCTGCCGCGTTTCCGCTACGATCAACTCATGCGGCTTGGTTGGCTGTTCTTTTTTGAAATTGCGCTCGTCAATATTTTCCTCGTTGCCATCATCGTCGCGTACTTCCGTTTTTAAATGGCCATCACCGTAGCACGTCCAAAGCTTAACTGGCGCGAGCGAATGTATCTGCCAGCTATCGCCGCCGGCATGGCGATCACGATCAAGCATTTTAAGAACATGATTCTCGGCCGGACGAAAGTAACGATGCAGTATCCCGAAGAAAAATGGGACAGCAGCATGCCGGAGCATTACCGCGGCGCGCCTGCGCTTGTGCGTGATACCGATGGGCGGGTGCGCTGTGTCGCCTGTCAGCTCTGTGAATTCATTTGTCCTCCCCGCGCGATCAAAATCGTGGCCGGCGAAATTCCATCAACCGATCGCTTCGCCAAAGTTGAGAAATATCCCGAGGAGTTCGACATCGACATGGTCCGCTGCATTTTCTGCGGCATGTGCGAGGAAGTTTGTCCCGAGCAGGCAATTTTTCTGCGCAAAGATTACGCCATCACCGGTTTCACGCGCGACGAGATGGTGCATCACAAAGAGAAGCTGCTCGAGATCGGGGGCGTCATGCACGGGGTCGTCCTAAAATGGAACGAGAAAAAATGAAACCAGATTTCAGATTTTTCAGCCTGCGTGCACTTCCATTTCAATCTCCAATCTACAATCTCCAATCTCCAATTTTATAATGCCACCTTTCCTCTTCTGGATTTTCGCGTTGCTCATGCTCGTTTTCGGCGCAGCGGTCGTGATCAATCGCAATCCCATCGCCAGCGCGCTCAATCTCGTCGTTTCCTTTCTCGGTCTGGCGGCGCTCTTCATGTCGCTCGACGCCTTCTTCGTCGGCATCATCCAAGTGCTGATCTACGCCGGCGCGATCATGGTGCTTTTCCTTTTCATCATCATGCTGCTCGATCTGCGCGCGGAGAAATTGCGCAAGATCAACTGGCTAGCCTCAGCGGGCGGAATCGCCGTCGCTCTCGTACTGCTCACGCAGATTCTTTACGTCATTGGCAACCTCAAAGCCGCCCAGCAAACTTTTCCGCCGCTCGCAAGATCGACAATCGACGACGTTCGCAATGTCGGCTTGGTCCTATTCGGAAATTACAATCTGCCGTTTCAAATCATCGGCATTCTTGTCCTCGTGGCGACGATTGGCATCGTCCTGCTGAGCAGACACGAGCTTCGATAACATGGTGACGCTCGGCGATTATCTCATCGTAAGCGGCATTCTCTTCGCGATCGGTTTTGCCGGAGTAATGTTGCGGCGCAATCTCATCATCATTTTCATGTCGCTCGAGTTGATGTTGAACGCCGCGAACTTATCGCTCGTCGCTTTCTCGCGATTTCACGTGCAACCGAATGGTCTGCCCAATTACAACGCACAGGTCTTCGTCTTTTTTATCATTACGGTCGCCGCCGCCGAAGTCGCGGTTGGGCTTGCCATCATCGTAGCCCTGTTCCGCGCTCGCCAGACAACGAACGTCGAAGACATCACGAGCTTGAAATTTTAGATCGACATGAAAGGTGCGCTGCTGCCTTGGGTTGTGCTGCTCGCTCCGCTCGGCGCAGCGGCGCTGATCACGGTTTTTACGCGACGCTCGAAAAAGCTGAGCAGTTTTTTGTCCTGCGCCACGGTGTTCGCGAGCTTTACCGGCGCTTGCGTGATTTTCGCGCGCAAAGATGCGTCGGCAGTTGCCCTAAATTGGATCGACTTCCCGGGAATCTTCACCGTGCCGTTCGGCTTCGTCCTGGACAACCTGAGTCGAATGATGCTGGTCCTGGTTTCTGGAATCGGCGCGTTGATTCACATCTACTCGTTAGGCTACATGCGGGACGATGAAGGCAAGTCCCGTTATTTCGCCGCGCTCTCGCTTTTTATGTTCGCCATGCTTGGAATTGTCCTCGCCAACAATTTCGTGATGCTGTTCATCTTTTGGGAGCTGGTTGGCTTTACTTCCTATGTGCTGATCGGCCACTGGTTCGAACGCGATGCCGCGGCCGACGCGGGAAACAAAGCATTCATCACCAATCGCGTCGGCGATTTTGGTTTTATGCTCGGCATCCTCATGGTCTGGATGTCGACGGGATCGGTCGTTTTTGCCGACATTGCCCCGCGATGGTCGATCTTAGCGAGTCATCCAGTGTTTTTGACGATCACCGCGCTTTTGATCTTTTGCGGCGCGGTGGGGAAATCGGCGCAGTTCCCGCTTCACGTTTGGCTGCCGGATGCAATGGAAGGTCCGACGCCGATCTCGGCGCTGATTCATGCCGCGACGATGGTCGCAGCCGGCGTTTACATGTTGGTCCGCGTTGGATTCATCATTCAAGCGTCACACACCGCGCTCCTGGTCATTGCCTGGATCGGCACGATCACCGCGCTCATGGCCGCATTGATCGCGACCCAGCAAAACGACATCAAACGCATCCTTGCTTATTCCACGCTTTCGCAACTTGGCTACATGGTGATGGCGATCGGACTGTCATCGAACAACGCGGCGATCTATCACCTTTTCACGCATGCGTTTTTCAAAGCGCTCCTCTTTCTCGCGGCCGGCTCCGTCATCGTCGCGCTTCATCACGAACAGGACATTTGGGAAATGGGCGGTTTGAGCCGCAATCTTACCGTCACATTTGTCGCGTTTCTGATCGGCGCCCTCGCGCTCATGGGTTGTCCGCCGTTCAGCGGATTTTTTAGCAAGGACGCAATTCTGGCGCTCGCCTACGAACACAACATGCCGATCTTTGTTGCAGCTCTGGGCACCGCTTTGCTGACCGCGTTCTATATCACGCGCCTGCTGGTGGTTGTTTTTCTTGGCCATCCGCGAAGTCATGCCGCCCGCATAAGTAGAGAATCGCCTTTTGTGATGGTCGGGCCATTAATCGTGCTGGCGCTGTTCGTTATCGTTGGCGGATCTGCTTCTTTTAGCCGGCGGTTCGTTGTGATTCCCCAGGAAATGGATTTTTTCGAGAGCGTTCCTCTGTTGGCAATGAGCGCGTTGGTTCTCGGGGCCGGTCTCGCCATCGCGTCTTACAAGGATCGTACGAGCGAAACGTTTGATCTCGATCTTTTACGGCGGCGTTTTTACTTCGACGAGTTTTATCGCTGGTTGATCGATTGGACGCAGGAACTTCTCGCGCGCATCTCGGCTTTCTTCGATCGATGGATCATTGACGCCGGAGCAGTGCGCGGAGCGAGTGGCGGAACCTGGGGAATCGGCTCGCTGCTGCGCTTGCTTCAGGTGGGAAATCTGCAGGCTTATTCATTCCTCTTTGGTCTGGGTATCGTCGCCCTCATCTATTTCGCCGTTTTCCGCTGATGCTTCTGTTCATCATTTTCTGCCCGATCATTGCTGCCATTGCCATCTTGGCTGGTGCGCCCGCGCGCAGAACGGCGTTGCTCGCTTCGGTGTTCACGTTCGTGGTGGCGCTGCTCGCTTTCGCTCTGTTCGAAAAGTCACCGGGCGGTTTTCAAGATGTTCATTCCTTTACAATTTCCGCGGACTGGGGACTCAATTTCGCAGTCGGTCTCGATGGCCTGAGCCTGATCATGGTCTTGCTGGCCGCGATCGTCACGCTGGCGGCCGTTTGGTTCACCGGCAAGATCGACAAGTACGAAAACGCGTTCTACGCCTGCCTTCTGCTCATCTCCGGCGGGGCGATCGGCGCATTTGCTTCGCTCGATTTATTTTTCTTTTATGCGTTTCACGAGCTCGCCCTCATTCCGACTTTTCTATTGATCGGAATCTGGGGCAGCGGGAACCGAAGCGCGGCCGCATGGAAGATCACGATCTATCTTGCGCTCGGAAGTTTCATTTTGCTCATCGGTTTGATCTTGCTCTACCAGAGCGTTCCAGTCGCATCGCGCAGCTTTGACATTCGCGCGTTGCAGGCAGCGGCGGCGACGGGACAAATCGGCGCCGAGGCGCAACGCCATGTTTATTTGCTACTGCTCGTCGGTTTCGGAATTCTTGTCTCGCTCTTCCCGTTTCATAGCTGGGCGCCAGAAGCCTACGCGTCCGCGCCCGCACCGGCGGCGATGCTCCATGCGGGAGTGTTAAAAAAATTTGGACTTTACGGCCTGCTGCGCTTGGCCGTGCCGCTGCTTCCGGAGGGTGCGCGTCATTGGACGAGTCTGCTCGTGGTGTTGTTACTCGGAAACATCATTTACATCGGGTTGGTCACAATCGCGCAGAAGCGGCTCGACTGGATGCTTGGTTACTCGAGCGTCATGCACATGGGCTACATTTTTCTCGGGATTGCCAGCGCAAATATTCTCGGGACGAGCGGCGCAGCCATCTTGATGTTTGCTCATGGCCTTTCAATCGCGCTGCTTTTTGCGGTTGCCGGTGAAGTGCGCAAGCGTACGGATACCTTGCTCTTCGACGATCTCGGCGGCCTCGGCAAAGTAATGCCCTTCGCTGGACTCGCCTTCGGCCTTGGCGCCTTTGCCGCGATTGGTCTTCCCGGCTTCCTCAATTTTGCCAGCGAAGCGATGATTTTCTTTGGCGCGTTCCAAAACGGCTGGGAAATCGAACGTTTCCACATTTTTCAGCTCGCCACCGTGCTTGGGCTTTGGGGAGTGGTGGTCTCGGCCGTTTACATGTTGCGGGCGTATCGCAAAGTCTTTATGGGAACACTCGGCGCGCGCTGCAATAATCTTGTCGATCTTGACGGCAGCTTGCGCCTGCCCATCACGCTGTTGGTAGCCGCGCTTCTTTGGTTCGGATTTTTCCCGCAATCATTCGTGCGAATCGTCGCGCCAGCGTTCCAGACTTACTTCAGCGACAATCGACCACCATGATTCCGGCGCGCAATCTCGAGATCGCCGTGCTCGTTCTGGGCATGTTGGTTCTGTTGTTCGAGGCCTTTGTTGAGCGCATCGACAAGCGAACTCTGGCCTTCGCTGCAATCGGCGCGCTCACCGTCGTGTTGATCGGCACGTGGTTTCTCGAACCAGGTCCTGCACTTGAGTCGGCGACCGGGTTTTGGAGTTTTTATACGGCCGATCCATTGTCGATCTTCTTCAAACGTTTCGCGCTCCTCACCACCATCGTGGTTCTCGTTATGATGATAGATTACGCGCCCGTCCTGCGCAGTTCCGCTGGCGCGACGAGTCAATCAGGTCTCGGAGAATTTTTCGCTCTGCCCATTTTTACCTGCGCCGGGCTTATGTACATCGTCTCGGCGATCGATTTCGTGATGATTTTCGTTTCGATCGAGCTCGTCACCATTTCGTTTTACGTGCTGGTCAGTTTTACGCGACGCAATCCAACGACACTGGAAGCAGGTGTGAAATATCTGGTGCTGAGCGCCCTCTCCACCGCTTTTCTTGTATACGGAATCACCTGGATTTTCGGAGTAACTGGCGAAACAAATTTGCAACGCATCACGACGGCATTCGCAAATCCTGAGATCGAGCGTGGCGGGGCCCTTTTTGGTGCGGTGCTCGTTCTGGTTGGTCTCGGTTTCAAGATTGCGGCCGTGCCGTTTCAAATCTGGGTGCCGGATGTCTATCAAGGCGCACCGACGCCGGTGACCGCGTATCTTTCGGTTGGATCGAAGGCCGCCGGCTTTGTCGTGCTCGTGCGCGTGCTGCGCCCGTTCATGATGCTGCCACAAATGGAACGTTTGCTTGTGCTGATCGCGCTGCTCACCGTGATCTACGGCAATCTCGCCGCGCTGCCGCAAAGCAACCTAAAGCGGTTGCTCGCCTATTCGAGCATCGCACACGCCGGTTATCTGCTCATCGGTGTCGCGTGTCTGGCGGGATCGGCCGTGATCTTTTATCTCGTTGCCTATTTGCTTATGACTCTGCTCAGTTTCGCGGTTTTAATCGTCGTCGCTCAGCGCGCCGGCGAACAGATTTCCGATTTTGATGGCCTGGCGAAGCGCTCCCCTTTTCTCGCCTTCGCCATGTTGATCGCGATGGTTTCGCTCGCGGGCGTCCCGTTTACGGCGGGGTTTTTCGGCAAATTTTTTATTTTTTACGCTGCAATCGCGCAGCGCCAAACAGTGCTCGTCGTCGCCGGCGTGGTCACAGTGGCCTGTGGGTTTTATTATTATCTAAAGGTTGTCCGCGCGATGTATTGGCAGGTACCGACAAGCGAGGAGAAAATTCCCGTAAACGCTTTGTCTCGCGCAACCATGTCGGCCTTGATCGTCGCGACTATTTGGCTCGGGATTTATCCGTGGCCGATTTTAGAAGCCTTAAAACGTTAAAAAGTTACAAAGGAGTTCTGCATTCTAATTTTGTAACTTTCTTAACGATGTAACCAATTCTCAGTCGCTCAGCTCGACGTTCCAGTAGGCAAGATCGACAAAGTGGCGCCAGCTTTCGTGTTGGGGTGAGGAAAAGGTAACGTGCACAAACGGACGCCACTTCGGCCGCTTTGGTTTGCGGATGAGACTCATCTGCGCCTCTCGCGGAAGCCGATTACCCTTGCGCGTGTTACAGCCAATGCAGGAGCAAACCACATTCTCCCACGTTGTCGTCCCGCCGCGATCGCGCGGCACGACGTGATCCAGATTCAAATCGTTCCGATCGAAGGCGTGTCCGCAATACTGGCAGGTGTTTTTGTCGCGCTCGAAAACGTTGTGCCGGGTAAACTTCACTTCCTTTTTCGGCAGCCGATCGAAAAAGAGCAGCACAATCACCCGCGGCACGCGAATCCTCCACGAAATTGTCGTGACCATTTCGTGATCGGGCGCGGCGGCGGAGAAATCGCGCCAACTCTCGAAATCGTGGGTCAGGAAATTGTTTGCGTCATCCGATGAGACGACATGAGCGTGACCAGCGTAGACCAGCGCGAAGGCACGCCGCGCCGTGCAAATGTTGACCGCCTGCCAAAGACGATTCAACACCAGAACCTGATTGTTTAGCAACGAGTGCATTTCGCGTTCGATTGTCGATCTTAAGGTCCTATTAAAGAGTTGTTTTGCAAAGGTGCGCGACCTTATCACTCGGTTTTTTATTGTCAACGCACGCGGAACGATCTCTCGCCCCCTCACCGCCGCGGCGCGTGACCCGCGATACGTTTGACAAAATTGCCCGGCTGCCGTTGCTCATCATCGGGCACGGCACCGGCAGCGTCACCGAGGTGTTCCTCTTCCGCTGGAAGAAATTGCTTGAAGCGATTTTTGTCGATCGCCTTCATGAAGGCTTCATGAGGCGAGACGATCCCCTTTTCCAGCAGCGCCCAGATCGCGTCGTCCATGAATTGCATCCCCTGCGCTCTTCCGGAAACGATAACGTCCTGAAGCTTTTGCGACGCGCCTTCACGAATGATGGCCGCAACGGCGGCGTTTGCGATCAGGATCTCATTCACCGCGATCCGGCCAGGGCGATCCGCTCTTTTCAAAAGCAACTGGGCGAGCACGCCGCGCAACGAATTCGCCAGCATCGCCCGCGCCTGCGCTTGGCGTTCGGCCGGAAACACATCCACCATTCGATCGACGGTCTTTCGTGCGTTGTTTGTATGCAATGTGCCGAACACGAGTAGACCAGTCTCAGCTGCAGTCAGCGCGAGCGAAATGGTTTCGAGGTCGCGCATCTCGCCGACAAGCACAGCATCAACGTCTTCGCGCAGTGCCGCCTTTAGCGCGTCGGGAAATGTCCTTGAATCACCTGGCACCTCCCGCTGCGTAATAATGCTGCGTTTGTGTTCGTGAACGAATTCGATCGGTTCTTCGATCGTTACGATATGCTTCGAAAAATTCTCGTTGATATAATCGAGCAGGGCCGCCTGCGTCGTGGTCTTGCCCGAACCGGTTGGGCCGGTGACCAGGACAAGACCGCCGCGCAAATGGCCAAATTGCTTGACCACGACCGGAATGCCCAGTTCCTCGAGCGTGGAAATTTTCGTCGGAATCAGGCGAAAAACGGCGCCATAGCCATTGGCTTGCTTGAAATAATTAGAACGAAATCGAGACGCCGTATCCATCTCGTAAGCGAAATCGAGATCGCCGCGCTCCTCGAAAATTTCCCACTTCTGCGGTCCGCAAACTTCGCTCAACATCGCCGCCGCTTCATCGCGGGACACGGGCTCACCGCGGATCGGCATGATGTCGCCGTGTTTCCGAATCTTGGGCGGTTGTCCTTCGCCGATGTGAAGATCGGAGGCCTCTTGCTTCACCACCACATTCAAAAACTGATCGAGGTATGCCATTACGTTAGCGTTTCGGATTTCGTCGTTCGTGCTTTGTCAATTTGCGCGCAGTCCGACGCGCGTTCGCATTTCCCTCTTTTGGTCTGCGCGCGCGTACGCTTCCTCCGCACTGATCAGCCCGCGGTCATAAAGATCGACAAGCGTGTCGTCCATCAACTGCATGCCTTGTTTTTTGCCGGTCTGAATGATGCCTGGCAGCATGTATGTTTTTGCTTCTCGAATGACGTTCGCCACCGCCGGCGTATTGGTCAGAGTTTCCAGCGCCAGCACGCGGCCTGTCCCATCTTTTCTTGGCACAAGCTGGTGACTAATAATGCCGCGCAAAGATTCGCTTACCATGACTCGCACTTGTTCCTGTTGATCCGGCGGGAATACATCGAGCAAGCGATCGAGCGTGCGCGAGGCATTTCCGGTGTGCAGAGTTGCCAGAACCAAATGCCCAGTCTCGGACGCAGTGATGGCGAGTGAAATCGTTTCCAAATCGCGCATTTCGCCGACCATGATCACGTCCGGATCTTCCCGGAGGGCGGCCCGCAGGGCTGCGCCGAAAGATTGCGTGTGGATGAACACTTCGCGTTGAGTAATGTGGCAATTTTTCGGCGTGATGATGTATTCGATCGGGTCCTCCAGGGTGATGATGTGCTCGTGCCGCTCCATGTTCACTTGTTCGACCATGGCCGCGAGCGTAGTCGATTTACCAGTGCCGACCGACCCCGTCGCCAGGATCAGCCCGTTCTGATAACGAGTGAGCAGCTTGAGATGCTTGGGCAACTCAAGTTCGTCCATCGTGCGCACGTGCGTATTGATGACGCGAAAAACGATGTCTATTCCGAGCCGCTGACGCACGACACTGGTGCGGTAACGAGCGGATTTGTTTGCATAAGCAAAATCGGTATCGCCGCGCTCGGCCAGTTCCCTTTTATTAAATTCAGGAATAAAGCCTTCAACCAAAGTCGCCGTGTCCTTGGCAGTAAGCCAGGGTGCATCAGGCCAGATCGGTTGCAAGGTTCCGTGCAGGCGCCAAATCGGCCGTGAATTTACTCCGAGATGGACATCGGAGGCGTCGCCCGCCTGCCCAATCGCGAGATATTCGTCCACGTGAGCAAGTGGATGCGATTTCGCGGGTGGTAATTCAATTTTTGCCAACATGGTGCGCTCCAAGAATAATTATGCGGCGCGGCGCCGGCGTAAATCTGAAAAGAAGGTCACCACTTCCTCGGCGACGGCGATTTTTTTTCGGCGAAACCGCTTAATCGATTTTTGACAAGATCGACAATCACCGGCCGGAGCAAAGTGGCTGCGATTTTCAGCGCGCCCAATACGAACCCGGCTTCGAGAAGGCGGTGCTTCGATTTTCCGCCGATCCTTGGCTCGACATAAACTTTCTTCGTGCGCGCCGGCAACCGGGTCAAAAGAAGACCGACGGCCGCGGCCCCCGCAAGCCAGAAGACCGTCTGCCGTTGAAACGACTTGCGGATTTTGCCGGGAAAATCCAACTCATAGCGCAGACCGCTAAGATCGCGCGAGACAAGCGCGCGAGTGTGCGCGATTTGTACTTTTAACTCCTCGGTCGGCTTGTCGTCTCCAGGTTCTTCAGCCATTCGCGATCTTTCTTTAACTCAGATGCAGTCGCGCGAAAAAGCGGCTTCGTCATGCGGCCGCGCGCGACCAGAAGGAAAATCAAGGCAATAACAAAGTGGGCGGCGGCGGCCGCGAGCGCCGTCCACAACCACGAGACCCGGGCAATGTGCGCCAGGCCAACGATCGCGCTTGCGATGAGGAAAATGTAACCAAACGTGAAAAGAAGTAAGGCGACGAGCAAACAGGCGGCCAGGCCAAACATTTGCACGAGCGCCGCTTTCGAATCGCGGGCCAAAAGCGCAAAGCGGCTTTCAAAAAAAGCCGCCAGCGCGCTCAGAAGCGCCAGCAGATTATCAAGCAAACCGGCGCGGCCCGCGGGATTGCGGGACCGGGTGGCTTCGTCAGCCATTTACGCAGCCCGATTAACGCCGGAAAATGAGCCCCAGGACAAACCCGACTCCAAGCGCGGTGAAAATCGCCTTGGTCGGATTTTCCCGCACGTATTGTTCGGCATCTTCCTGAAACGTGCGAGCGCGATCTCTCGCATCGTCCCACACTTGTTCGGCTTTGCCGCGCGCGTCGCCCCAGGCTTGCTCGGCCTTGCCGCGATATTCTCCGGCGATCGAGCCGGCCGCAGATCGCAAATCCTCGGCGGCTTTGCGCGCGTGTGTTTTGCTGCTCTCCAGTTTGCTTTGCGCGTCTGTTATTCCATGTTTGTTTTCTTCAGCCATTGGTTTCTCCGTTTGATTTTCATTCCCAGTATCCGCGTGCCGACCGTTTTCAGCAACCGCCGGGACAAACAAATCTTCTAGAAACGGAAACGTAAATCGCGCACCGATTGCGCTTGCGATTGTCGATCTTTCTATTGCTCGCGAAAGATGATCCGCGCCTTGGTTAGATCGTAGGGCGACAGTTCCACCGAAACTTTGTCGCCTGGCACGATGCGAATGAAATGTTTGCGCATTTTGCCGGAGATATGCGCCAGCACATTGCGCTGGCCGGGCAAATCGACACGGAACATCGTGCCGGGCAACACCTGTGTCACCGTTCCTTCCGTCACGATCTGTTCCTCTTTCGCCATCGCGCGAAATATAATCGCCGGGACACTTCGCTCAACCCGCGGCGTAGAGGCGCGTCGCCCCACGCGCAACCTGATCTAAAACTTGCGGCTGAAGAGAGCCGCCGCTACAGCTTCGCTTCGCGAAACTGTTTGTCGATCTTAGCGAAATTGCTCGAGCGAAACAGTCGGTAAATATTCTTCCAGTTCCTGGCGTTTCCACCACGCGCCTGATTGTCCATGTTCGGCGGCCGTCGTAAAACGGTAGCGGTAAACAATTGCGCGAACGTAGCGCGGCGGACGCTCCGGAAAGGGATTACGTGCGAAGAGCCGGGTGACATCCGATTTGCCTTCCAGTAAACAAATCGCCGTTCGAATGATCCACGGATTCTGCTGGTACGATCCGAGCGCGGCGAACCACATCTGCCAATCGAGCCGCGGTTGATGCGGTGCGCACCAGCCGGGCGGGCGCATCACGTCCCCCGGTTTCCATTTGAATTCGTAAGGTTGCCAATCGATTCCGTCCGCGCTCCCCTCAATCACAATTTCGCGGCGGTCCTTCGTCATCACGCGAAAAAGTCCGTAACTGTTTGCAATCCGAAATGACTCAATCTGTTCGTAAAAAAACACGAGCGATCGCGGCCACTTCGCTTCCGGCTTGAACGCGCCGAAAATAAGCCACGCGTTCAGCGGCAAGGTCACGATGATCACCGCAACCGCGCCGTACATCGAGAATCGCTGGCCAATCGATGGGGAGACGACAGCGCGTGTCTCTCCATCCGGTTGGAGGGCGCCGCGCCGTTGGCGCCACACCGCGTCATCGATCAGCAACAAACAAAGCGCGATCGTGAGCAAATTGAAAAAACAGTAATTGCCGGTCACCGCGATCGCGATTTGCAGGAAGACCACCAAGCCGCATGCGATCAGCCGTAATCGCCGCGGTGTCCAAAAAAAGACCGGCACGATGATTTCGACGATAAGGCAAAAAGCGACCGAGAAATGTTTGAACCACTCCGGATGTTGATCGGCCCACCAGGCGAAGATTGTCGGCAACGGCTGCGACCAGTAGTGATAATCGAGCGCGGTCAAATTCCACCAGCAACCGTCGCCGCTGGTCAACTTCACCACGCCGGACATCACCATCAATTTGAAAAGAAGGAGCTTGAGCAAAAAAAAGGCGGCTCGAGAAACCGGCGGCTCTCGTCCGCGTTTCGGCCAAAGCTGCCACGGCGCGAGAAAGATCGACAAGAAACCGGCCTCGAGCAGCAGAATGTCCCATTGAAAACTGAGAAAAGTTTGGCCAGCAATGGTGAGCGAAAGATAAAAAACGAACAACGCGATGAGAGAAACGGCTGGCGCGATTCCGAAAATCAGCAATAACGACAGAACAACACCGCCGCCGCAAAGGAAATGAAGAAACGCGTCGCTCGAGTTGAACCAGCAAAGCGTCGGCAAAATCGACAATGCACGGGGGCCGAGTTCTCCGCGCACTGCGGCAAGAAACGCGCTGACAGGCGTAACTCCGTTAGAAGCGATTAGCCCGTCGACCTGCACCCAAAGCGAAACGAACGCGATCAAGTAAACCAGACCAAGCGCGCGCAGAAACCAGCGCCGCGCGACGAAATATGTCGGCGGGCGAACATCGTCGCCCCAGAGCAAACGCGTAATCGCCGAGCCAAAATCCCGATGACTAGCAACGAATTTGTAAACAGATTCAGAAATCGGTGCGAAACCGGGAACGTGGTCGTAACTCCAAGCCAGCCACTTTCGCGAAGATCGACATCGTAACGAGCGATAGACTGCTTCAGCTGCAAAAAAAACCTTGCCCTCCCTGTCGATATAAGCGACGGCGCGCTGAAATTCCGTCCGGGAGATTTCCGGAAATGTTTCCGCGGCCTCCTGATACGTCGCATACTCAACCTGGCCACGCGTGATCTCGCGCCAGCGCTCGATCCACAGTCGACAAAAATGACATTCGCCATCCCAAATCATGAGCGGTTTGGGAAGCGGAGCGGCTACGAGCAGATGCGAATTCTCGTTCCTCACGTTCTTTCTGTAGCGGCGGTCTGCGACCGTCGCACTCTTAAAATTAGTACGACGCTCATAGAGCGCCGCTACAGTTCAAATTCTGCCCAGACCGGCGCGTGATCGGATGGCTCTTTGCCTTTGCGCATTTCGCGATCGATTCCGGCAGTGGTGCATTTTCCCGAAAGCGATTTGCTCGCCAGAATCGCGTCGATGCGCAGACCACGATTCTTCGGAAAAGAAAGCATCCGATAATCCCACCAGCTAAAAAGACCGCTCTCCTGCCGATGAAGTCGCAGCGTGTCGGTCAAACCGACATCACACAATTGCCGGAAGGCGGCGCGCTCGCGATTGGAGCACATGATTGCACCGCGCCACAGTTCCGGGTCGTATGTGTCTCGATCTTCAGGCGCGACATTGAAATCGCCGCAGACGATAAGCTTGCGATTTTTTTCCTTCGACAAGCAATCGCGGAGTCGCATGTACCAATTCAGCTTGTACTCGTAGGCCGGCGATCCCACCGCCTGGCCGTTTGGCGCGTAAATGGAATAGAGACGGAGATTGTCGATCTTCGCCGCGATGACGCGGGCTTGTCGATCGACAACTTCATCGTAAAGTGAAATGCGCACGTCTTGCGGTTTCTGTTTCGAAAGGATCGCGACTCCGTTGTACGATTTCTCTCCGTGATAAGCGGAGTGATAACCGGCCAATTGCAAGGGGAGCACGGGGAATTGTTCGTCGGTGCATTTCGTTTCCTGCAAACAAACGACGTCCGGTTGTGTACTTTCGAGCCACGCAAAGAGACGATCCTGGCGCTTGCGCAATGAATTGATGTTCCAGGATGCGATTTTCATTGTCTGCTGTAGCGGCGGTCTATGACCGTCGCACTAGTTTCGACGACGAGAAATTTATGGTCGGCGCTCCCCTACAACTCAATTTCGACGCCTGGGGTCGGAACAATTACTTCTGAATCGGGCAGCCCCGCGACAAGCGTCGCGCGCATCCATTCCACGGCCGGTGGATCACCGTGTACCAGTACGATCTTTTTTGGCGAAAGCTTCCTCGCATATGCAATCAACGACTCGCGTGATGCGTGCGCGCTGAATTGAAACTGTTCAATGTTGCAACGCACGCGTTGTGCAGGCTCATCGGGATCGAGCGATATTTCCTCGCCCGGTTCAGAATTTCGCAAAACTCCGGCGGGTGACTCCGGATCGGCATAGCCGACGAAAAAAATCGAATGGCGCGGGTTTTCGACGATGCGACGCGCAAAAATATTGGAGAGCGTTTTCCGCATCATCATCCCGCTCGAAAGGGCGTGAACGCGGTGAGCGCGCACGGCCGAGCCGTGAATCGTCTCCGCGTTCAGAACAAATGGGCGCAGCTTGTTGAGCAGTTGCAGCCGCGGCAATTGGCGCCGGCTCATGTTTGCACGGCGATCGTAAATTTCGGTCATTTTTAAGCTCAAGCCACCGATGTAAATCGGGAAATCGGGCAGTAACCTTTCACGGTGGAATTTGTAGAACATGGCGAGGATCTCCTGCGTTTTGCCAAGCGCAAAAACAGGAATCAGAATGCATCCGCCGCGCCGAAAAGCTTCTTCGATTGCCTCGGCTAGACGCCTTTCTTCACCGGCGCGCGTCCAGGTGGCGGGTTGGGCGTGATCGCCGCGCGTGCACTCCATGATCAAGATGTCAATCTTGTCCTCGGGAAAAATCGCCGCTGACGCGATGGTTTGATCGTCGAAATTGACATCTCCAGTGTAGAAAATCGTGCGGCCCTCGGCACGCAGAAGAATTCCGGTCGAACCAAGGACGTGGCCAGCATCGAAAAATTGAAAGGTGACCCCGTTTGTGTCGCGCTCCGTGGCATGTTCGCCCGACAGGGTGATGGATTGGTGCATCGGACACCAATGCCAAACATCCGCCGCCCGATCGGTTTCGCGATGCGTAAAAAGCGGATACAACGCCCCGCTGAGCTGTTCGCGCTGCCGCGTCATGACATTGACCGAATTATGGAGCAACGTGCTGCCGATTTCCGCGGCCGCTTCGCTCATGAACACGCGCGCTTTTGGTTGCCGCCGCATCAGCACCGGCAGCGTGCCGATGTGGTCCTGATGCGAATGCGAAATGAGTACCGCATCGAGCGGTCGATCCGCGATTAATTTGAAATTTGGCAGCGCATCCTCGCCTTCAAATCTTGGATGCATGCCGCAATCCAGGACCAGCCGATGCCCGCCCGCCTCTAAATAATAGCAGTTCGCCCCGATTTCAGTGCGGCGCGTCAGATTAATGAACTTCAAGCCACGGCACTCCTGCTCCTTTAAAGCAGTTCTTTCAAAATCCGCATCCAATTCCCATAAAGAATTTTCTCGATCTGCTCGCCGCTGAATCCGCGCGCAACTAATCTGCGGGTCAAATTTCGCGCGTGGGAATGGTTGCGCAGGTCGGGAAGAAAGTGCGGCTTCGTTAGCTTCGCCGCGAGTTCCTGTTTTGCCGCTTCAGACCACTGGCGGTAAATAAACTCAAAAAAGTCGAATCCGATTCCGACGGCATCGATGCCAATCAGGCTCGCGATATGTTCAATGTGGTCGATGTAGCGGTCGAGCGTCGCCTCTTCTTTACGCGGGCTTACCAGGACCGAGTTCACACCGATTACGCCCCGGCGCTCGCCAATCATCTTGATCTGGCCATCGCTGATGTTGCGTTCGATGTCGTAATATTTTCTCGCATTCGTGTGTGAAACGATAACCGGTTTGCTCGTCATTCCGATGATCTCCTCGAACCCGGCTGGATTGATGTGGGCAAGATCGACAATCACTCCGAGCGCTTCGCATTCTCGGACGACGTCACGCCCGAATGCGGTCAATCCATCGCGCGGCGAACCGCTCGCCGCAAAAACTGCGCCGTTGGCGGCCACGTTTCGTCGCGCGTGCGTAAGGCCAATGACGCGCACGCCGAGTTCGTAAAATACACGCAATAAGTCCAAGTCGGTGCCGAGCGGCTCGACTCCTTCCATGGTGATGAGCAGCGCAACCTTCCCACCCTTACCCACCCGAAGGATCTCCTGATAGCTTTTGCAAATGGCAAGGCGCGTGCATTGCTCCGCCTCCGCATAAAGCCGGGCAATCTGATCGAGCGCAACGCGCAGCGCCATTTCCGGCAGGTAACGGTCCTCGATGTAAATCGCCGCGCCGAGGACGCCGATACCGCCCGCTTCCAGTTCCGGCAGATAATCCGTCGCCAGCACGCAATGCGCCAGGGCGGCTCGGCCCGAGATATTAGTTCGCGCTGAATGACCCGCTTCAATGGCCGCGCGCCGTAAACCGGATCATAGCTCTTTCTATTAACGTTCCACGGCAGAGAAAAGAATATTCAGAGATTCCTCGACTGCGCTCGGAATGACAGAATAAATCGTTATTTGCTCAGTTCGAGCATGCGCAGAATCGGCGCTTCCGCCCGTTTGCGCAGCGGCTCCGGCAAAATGATTTCCGGTTCCATGTGCCAAAGCGCGTTGTAAGCTTTTTCGAGCGTATTCATTTTCATGAAGCGGCATTCACCGCAGAAACAGTTCTCTGTCGGCCCGGGAATGAATGTCTTGTCTGGAATCTCCTTGCTGAGCCGATGCAGCAAACCGGCTTCGGTCACGACGATGATCTCGCGTGCCGGCGATTCTTTGCAAAACGTCACCATTTTTTCGGTGGAACAAACTTCATCGGCCAGCATGCGCACGGCGTAGGTGCATTCCGGATGCGCGACCACCGGCGCGCCCGGATACTCCTCGCGGATTCGGTTAATGCTGCGCGCCGTAAACTCGACGTGGATGTAACAGGTGCCCTGCCACAAATCCATTTTCCGTCCGGTGCGCTCCATCACCCACGCCCCAAGGTTCTGGTCGGGCACGAAAAGAATATGTCGATCTTGCGGGGCAGCGCGCACGATCTTATCCGCATTGCCGCTCGTGCAGATCACGTCGGCCTGGGCTTTCACGCCCGCGCTGCAATTGATGTAAGCGATGACATAATAATTCTTGCCGGCGTGATCTTGCAAAAATTGCGCCAGCTTTTCCGGCGGACACGATTCCGATAACGAGCAGCCGGCGTCAAGATCGGGCAGAATGACGCGCTTGCTCGGATTGATAATCTTCGCCGTCTCGGCCATGAAATGGACGCCGCAAAATAAAATCACATCGGCATCGGTTTTCTTCGCTTCGTAGCTCAATCCGAGCGAATCGCCGACGTAATCGGCCACGTCCTGGAGTTCGGGCACCTGATAATTGTGCGCCAGGATCACGGCGTTCCGCTCCCTCTTGAGCTCAAGCAGCTCTTCGGCGAGATCAACGCCAGTCCGACGCGGACCGACACCGAAATTTACACCAGCGGCCACCATTGATTAATATCACCGCTTCAGATGGATTCTCAAACAAAGCGGACAGGTGATCTTCTCGACCTTATCGCCGCAGGCAGACTCATAGGCTTTGTAGGCGCCGGTAAGCTCGCCGGCTCTGTCATTCGCGGTCTGGTGCTAGCAAAATTTTGCTCACCAGGCGAAATTATCGCCAGCGAGCCTAACGAAAGTTTGCGCGCTGCTTTGCGATATGAAGTTGGAATTCATGTTACCGAGAAGAACGCAGAGGTCGCAGGGCAAGCAGAATTGATTTTCATTGGAGTGAAACCGGCGGTCGTTTTGCCGGTGCTCCGGGAGGTTGCTTCACTCCTTAATGAGAAGGTCGTAATTTCGCTTGCCGCCGGCGTCCGACTCGAAGCGATGGAGCCGATTGCGAACGCGCGGTTCATGCGCGCGATGACCAACACGCCTTCAGCGATTTGTCGTGCCGCCACTGCGATCGCTCGTGGTTCGCGCACGACAAATGATGATGTCGATCTTGCGCGCAAAATTTTCAGCGCCATCGGAGTTGTGGTGGAAGTCAACGAGGAACAGATCGATGCCGTGACTGCGCTTGCGGGCAGCGGGCCGGCCTTTGTTTACACTGTGATCGAAGCGCTCGCGGAAGGCGGGAAGAAAATGGGACTCGCACCGGACACCGCCCTGACGCTTGCTACGCAAACCGTTCTGGGCGCCGCGCAACTCGCGAGCGAAAGCAAACTTTCCCCGGAAGAATTGCGCAAGCTGGTCGTGACGCCGGGCGGCACAACCGCGGCGGGTCTTGCGGCTCTGGAAAAGCTCAAAACGGCAGAAGGTTTAATCGCGGCCGTCGAAGCGGCGACAAAGCGCGGCCAGGAAATGGCGAAGGAAAATTTATAACGCCGCGCGCATCACGTCGAGCGGCGCTTCGCGCCCAAACCAAGTCTCAAAGGCGAGCGCGCCTTGATGCAGCAACATCGACAATCCGTTCGCCGCGCGCGCGCCTGCTTCCCGCGCCGCGCGAACGAGTGGCGTCGGTTGCGCGCCATAAACAGTATCGAAGACCATGAGATGCGGGGCGAGCAGCCGCGCCGGGATTGGAGTTGAGTCGCTCGGATTCATCCCGAGCGGCGTCGCATTAACGACAAGATCAACCTGCGCGAATTGCGCGCGCAATAACGGTTCATCCCACGGAACCGCTTCCAGACGAGCAGCTGGTCCCAACACCCGCGGCCCGGCGAAGAACGGCCGCAATTGATCGGCCAGCGCCTTTGCCTTCTCGAAAGTGCGATTGACGAGGACGAGACGTTCGCAATTTTCGAGCGCGCATTGCATCGCAATCGCGCGGCCCGATCCGCCGCCCGCACCGATTACCACGACCCGCAGATCGCGCAGATCGACCGAGAATTCGCTGCGAATGGCGCGCAAAAATCCCTCGCCATCAGTGTTCGAAGCAATGAGTTTTTTATCGCGGACCCGAACCGTGTTGACTGCTCCTGCTCGGGCCGCGCGCTCATCCACTTCATCCATCGAGACGAGCGCAGTGATTTTGTGCGGCACGGTCAGGTTTACGCCGATAAAATCCAGCTCCGTCAAAACGTGCAGCGCAGACCGCAATTCATTCGCTCGAACATGGAAGCGCGCGTATTGCATGTCGATCTTGCACGCGCGAAGCGCCGCGTTTTGCATTTGCGGCGACAACGAATGCGCGACCGGATCGCCGAAAACGCCCAGGCGAATCGGCGGCTTGACCTCGCGCGTCGCTTCGCGCCAACTGTCGAGGTCGGCGAGCGTGTAACGTTCTGTTGTGCGCTTTCTCTTCATGTCATTCTGGCCTTCCCCGTGTCATTCCGAGCGAAAATGCCAGTCCGGCTCGGACCGAGGAATCCCGTAATTGAAACCTGCTGGGTAACGCCATGGGATCCTTCGAATCCGCTTCGCTCCGCTTAGAATGACACGCCCGGAAGTTTTGAAAATTTTGCGGTGGCTCGTTCGAAGCGCGTGAGCACGCGCTCTTTGCCCATGACTTCAAGCATGTGATACAAACTCGGGCCAACCGAGCGACCACTGACCGCAACCCGCGCGGGGTGAACAAGATCCCCTGTCTTGCAATCAAGCTTTTGCACCAGTGCTTTAAGAGTCGATTCGATCGGCCCAGCATTCCAGTTGTCGATCTTACGAAACTCCTCGCGCAACGCACTCAATCGCGTGGCGGCTTCCGATTTACCGAAAACTTTTTCCGCCGCGGCCGGATCGAATTCGTAATCCTCGGTAAAGAAGTACGATGTCCACTCCGGCAATTCGCTCAGCAGTTTGATCTTTTCTTTTACGATGGCTAGGACCGCGCGGAGATATCCTTCGTCGGTAGGGCGACGCTCTGCGGAGCCGTCGATGGATTTCGTCGGCTCGACGGAGTCTCGCCCCCCTACCGGCGCAATAATTCCCGCTTGTCGCAAGAACGGCTTTGCCAACTCGACGAAGCGGTCGAGCGACATTTGCGCGATGTATTGACCGTTGAGCCAAAAACATTTGTCGCGATCGAACGCGGCATTGCGTCGATTGATTTTTTCGAGCTCGAAAAGTTTTACCACTTCTTCGATGTCGATCTTTTCGCGGTTGTCCTTCGGCGACCAACCGAGCAGGCAAAGGTAATTGCGCACGGCGTCGGGCACATAACCCTGCTCGATGTAAGCGGCGACGCGCGCCCCTTCATCGCGCTTGCTCATCTTCGACCCATCGTGATTCAAAATGAGCGGGATGTGCGCAAAACGCGGTGGCGTCGCGCCAAGCGCGCGATAAAGCTCGATATGCTTGGGCGTGTTGGAAAGGTGGTCTTCACCGCGAATAACGTGTGAGATTTTCATTTCGATGTCGTCGATCACATTGACGAAATGAAAAATCCATGAGCCATCGGGACGGCGCACGGTCATATCCGGATGCGTTCCAGGATTGGTAAGATCGAAATCGATTTTGCCGCAAACCAGGTCATCGACCACAACATGCTCGCGCGGCGAACGAAAGCGGAGCGCGCCTTGATCTTCAAAAATGTGACCGTCGTCCTGCAACTTCTTGAGATAGCGCTCGTAAATTTCCGTGCGCTCGCTTTGAAAATAGGGGCCAAATTTTCCGCCGACGTGCGGGCCCTCGTCCCAGTTTAATTCGAGCCAGCGCAAGCCTTCGTAAATCGCGGCCGCGGCTTCTTCGGTGTTGCGCTTTAGGTCGGTGTCCTCGATGCGCAAGACAAATGTGCCGCCGTGATGCCGTGCAAAAAGCCAGTTAAAAAGCGCAGTGCGCGCGCCGCCGATATGCAAATAACCGGTTGGTGAAGGCGCGAAGCGAACGCGGATATCGGGTCTCATCTCGAAAGGTATTTATCCACAGATTTCGCAGATTTACACAGATTCCTGTAGGGGAAGCAGCCTGCTTCCCGCGGGACGCTAGCAGAGTTCCCTACAGCGGCGGCGAAGATCGCGGTCCTACAATCACTCGAGGAAGATTTTACCGGCCCGGCGGCGCACATGTCGATCTTGAGGAAGGTTGATTTTTGCAACTTGCGCGTCGCGATCGAGCAAAGAGCGAACGCGCTCAATTACTTCGAAACCGACATCGGCGACGTGGCGCGCGCGCAACCATTTCATGATCGCGCGACGTTGAAGAGCCGTCGGCAAGTGGCGAAGTTTTTCGACCGAAAGATCGACATCTTGCAGGTCGGAATGTTTTGCCAGCGATTCGATCCACTTTTCTTCTTCCGTCGCGATCATGGCCGCACGCCAGATGTTTCCTCGAATGTTGCGCCCGATTGTTTTTTCCAAATAAGGAATGATGCGGCGGCGGATGCGATTGCGCAGCGGCGTTAAATTTTTGTTCGACGCGTCTTCCCGAAACTTCAGTCGGTGTTTTCCAACGTACGTGTCTATGTCGCCGCGCCAAGCTCCAAGAAGCGGGCGAGCAATCGTAAGATCGACATCTTCGACTCGCCGGGTTGCGATTTCGCGCATCGCGCTCAATCCGGTGATGCCGGCCCCGCGAAACAAGTTCATCAAGAAAGTTTCCACGAGATCGTCGGCATGATGGGCGAGAAAAATGGTGCGGCAGCGTCTGCGTTTCGCCACTTGCGCAAAAAATCGGTAGCGCGCTTCGCGGGCCGCGGTTTCGAGCGATAATTTTTCTCTCGCGGCGATCGCGCCAACGTTCCTCAACCCGATTTCAAGATCGACATCGTATTTGGAGGCAAGTTTTTGGACGAAGCGCGCATCGGCGTCACTGGAGCGCCCGCGCAATTGATGATTCAAATGGCAGACGACCAGCTTTTTGTATTCAAGACCGACAAGCCAGTGAAGGAGCACGACCGAATCGCGTCCTCCAGAGACGCCGACAAGGTAGCGTCGGCGCGGCGGAAAGTCGCGAAGCAATCGCGGATTAGTGGTGATCGAGCGCATGGAAGCAACTTTGTTTCAACGTTCAACGCTCAACGCTCAACGTCCAACGTCGAAATCGAAAGCAGCGTAGACAAAATCGGCAGTTGGCGGCGTCTTTGTATGAAAGGACCAAAGGGTGCGCGGCTAAATCGCAGCAATAAATGGATGGCTCGTGTGTGAGTGAGAAAGAAAGCTAAGATTATGAACAACCAACATGACTCTACCTACGCACTTCTAATTCGCTCGGAAGAAAAAAGCCGGGGCGTAATGGAAGCGCTGCTCTACGGGCTCATCGCTCTGAGCACGGTCATTTCGATCTGCCAATTCGCACGACAACCGAGTCCGCTCCCGAATTGACGGGCTGAGCGCGACGTCGGGCGAGCATCGGACTTCAAAGCAGATTGCGTCGTAATTAGAGTCCCACTTGACAATGAATGAACGTTCATTCACTGTCCAACCTTCATGGCTCAGCAAATAGAAAACGGTCTCGATCGGCGAACGCAGATTCTCGACGCCGCGATGGTGTGCTTCGCCGAGCGCGGCTTTCACCAGGCGAGTATGCATGACATCAGCGCGGAGGCCGGGATCAGCGTCGGTCTGATTTACCGCTATTTCGAGAACAAGGAAGCGGTGATCTCCGCGATGGCGGACCGACATAAGGAGGAGATTCACAAGGTGCTGGAGCGCGCGCGACAAGCGCCGAGCCTGCTCGAGTCGCTCGAAATTCTCTTTACGGCGCATTGCTGCGAAAACGAGCCGCGGGTTACGTCCGCCTTCGTTGTCGATCTTTACGCGGAAGCAGCGCGCAATCCGGGCATCGCAGATTTGGTGCGCGATGTTTTGCAGACGGCGATGGATGGCGTGACCGATTTGATCGCGCGCTCACCCGAGGCAAAAAACGCCGCCCACGGCCTGGCGCCGAGCGAACAGGCCGAATTAATCTTTGCGGTTGCCCGCGGAATGTTGATGCGCGACGTGTTGCAACCACGAGAGCTTACCGCCGCGGAAAGGCGGGCGCGGCAACTCGAGGTCACGCGAAGACTTTGGCGCCTGCTATTTAAGCCGGAGACCGAACCAGCGTATGCATGACGTCGCCCAAACGGAGATGAAGAAACTCAGAGTAAAATCGACGCGAAAAGCTCTATCCAAAGCAGTGCTCGGGCTCGTTGTCGTATTGCTCATGATCGTCGGAATTAAAGCGCTGCAAATTCTTAAAATGAAGTCGGCGCCGATGATGATGCCGCCGACGACAGTGTCGAGCGCGCCAGTGAAAGAAGAAGATTGGTCGCCGCTGCTCTCGTCCGTCGGGTCGATCTCGGCCGTGCAAGGCGCAGTGGTTTCGACCGAGCTCGGCGGCACCGTCGCCGAAATTAAGTTTCCAAACGGCAGTGTCGCTAAGCAGGGCGATGTGTTGGTGAAGCTCGACGCGTCCTCCGAGGAAGCGCAGTTGCGCACGGCTGAAGCCGATTTGGAATTGGCGCGCGCGGATTTGCAGCGTTCCCAAGATCTCGCCACGCGTAAAGTCATCTCGAAAGCGGAGCTCGACAGCGCGGAATCGAAGTTCAAACAGAAGCAAGGCACGGTCGACAACATGCGCGCGATGATCGTGAAGAAGGAAGTGCGCGCGCCGTTTGCTGGACAGCTCGGGATCCGCCAAGTGAACGTCGGGCAGATGATCAACGCCGGGCAGCAGGTTGTTTCGTTGCAAGCGCTCGATCCGGTGTATGTCGATTTTGCATTGCCGCAGCAGCATCTCGCAAATTTATCGCAAGGACTTGAGGTGCACGTGCAGACGGACGCACTGCCGGGACGCGAGTTCGTCGGCAAATTGACCGCGCTCAATTCGTCGGTCGATCCGGTGACGCGGAACGTCGGGTTACAAGCGACGCTGGAAAATCGCGACCATGCGCTGCGGCCGGGAATGTTTGCCAAGATCGACGTCGTCCTGCCGGAGAAGGAGAAGACGCTGGTTGTTCCCGGGTCGGCAGTTTCGTACGCGCCGTACGGCGATTCCGTTTTTGTAATCGAGAAGAAGAAGGAGCCGAAGACGGGAAAGGAATCGCAGATGATCCGTCAGCAATTTGTGCGTGTGGGTGAAGCGCGCGGCGATTTCATCTCAATCACGCAAGGATTGGAACCCGGGCAAACGATCGTAAGTACGGGCGTGTTCAAATTGCGCAACGGTATGCCGGTGGTGATCAACAACGATCTCGCTCCGAAGCCGCAGTTGAATCCGAAGCCGGCGGACACGTGATGCAAGCTCGACATGTTCTAAGATCGACATGAAGTCTTTTACCGATCTTTTCATCCGCCGGCCGGTGCTGGCGCTGGTCGTGAGCTTTGTCATTCTCATCGCCGGCCTGCAGGCGATGAAGACTATTAATGTGCGGCAATATCCGCGCACCGACATCGCCGCAATCACGGTGAGCACGGTTTACGTCGGCGCCGACGCCGGGCTAGTGCGCGGATTTATCACCACGCCGCTCGAGCGCGCCATCGCCGCAGCCGATGGCATCGATTACATCCAATCGGAAAGCAAACAAGGCATCTCAACGATCACAGCGCGGTTGAAGCTGAACTACGATGCGAACAAAGCCTTGTCGGACATCAGCTCTAAGGTGGACGCGATTCGACGCGATCTCCCGCCCGAGGCCGAGATCCCCGTGATTAGCATCGAATCGGCGGACTCGCGGTTCGCTTCGGCTTACCTCAGTTTTACGTCGAACATTCTTCAGCCAAACGAAGTCACGGATTATCTGGTCCGTCTGGTGCAACCGCGGTTGACAGCGGTGGGCGGCGTGCAGAAAGCCGATATTCTTGGCGGACGCGTGTTCGCGATGCGCATCTGGATGAAACCAGAGCGGATGGCGGCGCTCAACATCAGTCCGGGGCAAGTGCGCAGCGCGCTTTCGCGGAACAATTATCTGTCCGCCGTTGGCAGCACGAAAGGTTCGCTGCTCCAGGTGAATCTGACTGCGAACACCGACTTGCACACGGCGGACGATTTCAAAAAGCTGGTTGTGCGCGAGGACAAAGGCACGCTCCTGCGGCTGGGGGACATCGCGGACGTGGTGCTCGGCGCCGAAGATTACGACACCGAAGTCCGCTTCTCAGGCCAGAGGGCGGTATTCATGGGCGTTTGGGTTTTGCCGAACGCGAACTCGGTGGACGTGATCAAGCGCGTGCGCGCGGAGATGGAGCAGATCAAAAAAGAATTACCGACCGGCATGACCGGGGAAATTGCGTACGACGCAACGGCTTACATCAACGACGCTATTCACGAGGTCGTCAAAACTTTGATCGACACGTTGCTCATCGTGATGGTGGTGATCTTCCTCTTCCTTGGCTCGGTTCGTTCCGTCATCGTGCCGGTGGTGGCGATTCCGATTTCGCTGATCGGAGCGCTCTTCCTGATGCAGGCGTTTGGGTTCACGCTCAATTTGTTGACGCTACTGGCGATCGTGTTGTCAGTCGGCTTGGTGGTGGACGACGCGATCGTGGTGGTCGAAAACGTCGAGCGACATTTGCGCGAAGGCATGTCGCGCATGAACGCGGCGCTGAAAGGTGCGCGTGAATTGGTCGGCCCGATTATCGCGATGACGCTTACGCTAGCGGCCGTTTACACGCCGATCGCGCTCCAAGGCGGATTGACTGGCGCGCTCTTCCGCGAATTTGCCCTCACCCTAGCCGGTGCGGTTTTTATTTCGGGCATCGTCGCGCTCACCCTTTCACCGATGATGTCGGCGCACTTGTTGCGTGCCGGACATTCCGAGAAAGGATTTAGCGGCACGGTCAATCGCACGTTCGATCGCTTCCGTGGTTGGTACGGAAATCATCTCGATCGCACGCTGGCGGCCCGGCCCGCGGTGTATGCGGTTTGGTTGGGCCTCTCCGTTCTTGCCGGCATCATGTTCTATCTGACTCCGAGTTTTGGATCGAAGGAATTGGCGCCGACGGAGGACCAGGGAGTCATCTTCGGAATCGCGACCGCGCCTGCGAACGCGACGATTGACGACACCATCCGCTATGCGGACGCGGCCAACAAAGTTTTCATGAATATTCCGGACACGAGATTCACGTTTCAGATCACATTTCCCGATCAAGGATTCGGCGGAATGGTCTTGAAGCCGTGGGGCACGCGTAAGACGCCGACGAAAGCTTATCTTCCACAAGTGCTGCAAAAACTCGGCGCTATTCCCGGTATTCAGATGTTCGCCACGATGCCGTCGGCCTTGCCGGGCAGCGATAATTTTCCGGTCAGTTTCGT
>QHPX01000145.1 GCA_003219195.1 Verrucomicrobiota bacterium | reverse complement strand
CCGCTGTCCTCAGCGGCGAGGCCCTGATACAGTTGCGCTCTACAGGGTTGTCGGAGATCGTTTGCCGATGCGCGAGATGGGAAAATTTTTGGTGATAATTGGCGCGATCATTGCGTTGGCTGGTATTGTCCTGTGGACCGGTTTTGCTCCGAAATGGCTGGGACGTTTGCCGGGCGACATCCGGATCGAACGGGGCAACTCCGGGTTCTATTTTCCGATTGTCACCTGCATCGTCCTGAGCATTTTGCTTAGCTTGCTCTTGTCGATTTTCCGGCGCTGATCATTTCGCGAAATGGTCGCCCGCTTGCGCATTCAGGCTCGCCTCGACGATCATGTCGCGCAGCTCGTGCAATGCCGGCGTTGCCCACGGATGCAATCGACGCCGGTCTCGGGTGGCGCAGTCGTGAGCGACGTGATGTTGATCGGCCAGGCGCCCGGGCCGCGAGAACCGGTCTTGCGAAAGCTTTTCGCACACACCGCGGGCAAAACGCTTTTCCGATGGTTTGGGGAATCCTGTGGGCTGAGCGAATCAACCGTTAGATCGACAATCTATTTCGCGGCGGTCTGCCGATGTTTTCCGGGCAAAACTTCCGGCGGCGGCGATCGCGTTCCGGCGCCGGATGAAATTCACAATTGTTCATCGTGGATGAATAACGAAATCAAAATCCTGCAACCGCGCCTTATCATTCCGGTGGGCAGATTGGCCATTGCTCAATTCGTCAATTGCACAAAATTGGAAGAAGTAATCGGTCGCAAATTTCGAGTACAACGCGCGCAACGCAGTTTTGATCTTATTCCGCTGCCTCATCCCTCCGGCGCGTCGCCCTGGCATAAAGTTCTGCCCGGCAAAAAACTACTTAAAAGTGCGCTCAACCTCGTTGCGCGCCATCCCGCGATTCGCGCGTTACGAGCAGAAAGACAGCTCGCACGAAGAACACAAAGGTCACAACATTTAAAATAGGTTGTGTCTCTTTGCGTCCGTGGTGGACGTCGTGCGAATTGCTTTGAATTTTTTCTTGGGTTCCTCGTTTCCAGATTCATCTTGTTTCCCGAGCTCGCGCTTACGAGCGATTTTATCTTTGACGAAAATGAGCCCTGAAAAAATCCCAACGCGTGTCGAAATCCCCGAAAAGGACAAATGGGATCTGCGACGTCTCTTTGTCGATGTAAGCAAATGGCAGGAAGATTTCGTGTGGGTGCAGCAGACCTATCCGCGGCTCCAGCAGTGGAAAGGCAAGGTCGGCGAATCGGCGAAAAGTCTGGCCGATTGCCTTGAATCTGAGAAGGCGCTCGAGATGAAGATCGAGCGCCTTTATCACTTTGCGTCGCTTCAACTGGCCGAAGACAGCGCGAATCCCGATTATCTGGCGCGCGTTGGACAGGTGCAGAATTTACTGACGAGAATTGGCGAGGCTGCCGCGTTCGTCATTCCCGAAATTCAAGCGATCGATGACGAAAAGTTCACCGGGTTCATGGCCGATCCAGCGCTCACGGAATGGCGAGTCAAGCTGCATAAGATCCGCCGCATGAAACCGCATGTGCTCTCCGAACCGGAGGAACGATTGATCGCGCTCGGCAGCGCCGCACTCGATGGCTACGACGACACCTTTTCGCAATTGACCGACGTGGACATGAAGTTCGGCCTGTTGACTGACGCGACCGGCCGCGAAAGACCCCTGACGCAAAGTTCGTTCAGTTCGTTTCTCGTGAAACGGGACGACGAGCTTCGGAAACGCGCCTTCCATCAATTTTACGCCGAATTTCAGGACCATCAGTACACGCTCGCAACGTCCCTCGCGTATTCGGTGAAAGCGGATGTTTTCCGTGCACGCGCGCGCACCTATTCGTCCGCGCTCGCAGCCGCGCTTTTTCCAGACGATGTTCCGGTGGCCGTTTACGACAGTCTTATTAAATCCGTTCCGCTCGTTTTGGAAATTGAAACGCACATTAGTTTCGATGACGCGGTCGAGACGGTTCTCGCAGCGCTCGCGCCGCTCGGAAAAGAATATGTCGATCTTCTCACCGAAGGTTTGCGCGGCCGCTGGTGCGATCGTTATGAAACGAAGTCCAAACGCAGCGGCGCGTTCTCGTCCGCAAGTTACGGAGCGCCGCCTTACATCTTGATGAATTACAAGGAAGATGTCTTTGCCGATATTTACACGCTTGCGCACGAAGCCGGCCACTCCATGCATACCCGCCTTTCGCAAAAATCGCAGCGCTTTCAAGACTACGATTATCCGATTTTTCTGGCTGAGGTTGCATCGACCTTCAACGAGGAACTGCTGACCCATCATCTGCTCAAACAAACGAGCGATCCGAAAATGCGCGCTTACATCATTAACCGGCAGATCGACGACATCCGCGGCACGCTTTTTCGACAAACCATGTTCGCCGAGTTCGAAAAAATCGTTCACGCACTCGAGGAAAACGGCGACGCCCTCACGCTCGACGTTTTCAAGTCGGAATATCACAAGCTTCTCACCGTCTACTTTGCGCAGAATTTCGTTTTGGATCCGCAGCTCGATCTCGAATGCCTGTGCATCCCGCATTTTTATAACGCGTTTTACGTTTTTAAATACGCCACCGGAATTTCCGCGGCCGTTGCCTTGTCCGAGCGCGTGCTTGCTGGCGAATCGGGCAGCGTCGATGCCTATCTCAGCTTTCTGCGCTCGGGCGGCTCAAAATTTCCGCTGGAAACATTGAAAGCGGCAGGGGTCGACATGACCAAACCCGCGCCGGTCGAGAGCACGCTCCGGTTATTCGAGCGACGCCTGGGCGAACTCGAATCGCTTCTTCCGTAGCCGCTTCGCTGTGCGAAGCGCCCTGCGCGCCCTGGCAACGACACGCGCGTCGCGCCGCCCACAGAGCGGCGGCTAAAGGTTGGCAAGCTCTATGCTTAGTTAGATGAACCGTGAACTTTCAATGGCAATTGCGCGCCGCCTGCGGTTACGCCGAACTCGGCATGACCCGCCAATCGGTCGCGGAATTGAACGCCATCGAAGCCGCCTTCCAGGCGCGGCCGGAAGTGCTTCAGCTCCGTCTCCATCATTTGATGCGCGAGAAAAAATGGGCTCGCGCCTTGATCGTAAGCCGTAAGCTTTGCCGTGTCGCGCCGGGGTTCAGCGCGGGATTTTTGCACGCCGGTTTTTGTCTGCACGAACTGGGAAAGACCGCTGAAGCCAAACGGCTCCTTCTCAAAGGCCCGGTCGCGTTGCTGAAAGAGCCGATCTATTACTACAACATGGGATGTTACGACGCTCTCCTCGGCAATGTGCACGCCGCGCAAATGCATTTGCAAACCAGCTTCAAAATGGACGCCTCCTTCCGCGAGCTCGCGAAAAAAGACCCCGATCTAAAAGCAGTCCGGGCTGCTGCTGTGATGTTGTAGTGGCCGCTGTCTCAGCGGCAGATTTTGCTTTGCGGGCTGAGACAGCCGCCTCTACAGCTTCCAGGTTCATGCAACTGGATGCGGGCAAACTTCGTCAGCGCATCACACCGCTGTTTGAAGAGAATTTTCAAAAGTTCGGCGAGCTCGGCGCGGCGGTTTCGATCTGGCAAAACGGAAAAGCGATTGTCGATCTTGAAGGCGGATTTAAAGATGCGCGCCGCAAACAGTCGTGGACGAGCGACACGCTTGTCCTGATTTGGTCGGCCACGAAAGGACTCGGCAGCGCATGCGTTCTGCATGTTCTGGAGGAACACAAGATCGACATCGAACGCCGCGTCGCGGAATTTTGGCCGGAGTTTGGTCAAGCTGGGAAGGAAAAGATCACCCTGGCGCAGTTGCTCTCGCATCAGGCCGGACTGGCCGCGTTAGACCAAAAAGTTGACGCGCTTGATTATCCGGGCGTAATCGCTGCGCTCGAAAAGCAAAAACCAAATTGGCCGCCCGGAGCCGCTCATGGTTATCACGCGCGCACTTTCGGTTACCTTCTCGACGAGCTCGTTAGGCGAATCAGCGGTCAATCTTTGAGCGAGTACTGGCGAAAAACATTTGCCGGACCGCTCGATCTCGATCTTTGGATTGGTCTGCCCGAAAAAGAAAATCCTCGTGTCGCCACGATGTATCCGGCCAAGGCCGGCAAACCGCCCCAGCCAAAGCAGTTTTATGCCGATCTTGTTACGCCTGGAACCTTTGGGCGAAAAGTTTTCGCTTTGCCGCACGGATTGCACGCGATCAGCGCGATGAACGATCTGGCGATCCGCGCGAAACCGATCGTTTCCTTCGGTGGCATCGGGAGCGCAAACTCGCTGGCGAAATTTTATGCAATGCTGGCAAACGGCGGCGAAATCGATGGTCGCACATTTTTCTCCGAGAAGACAATGAGCTGGATGACGACAACGCTGACCGATGGGATCGATCGCGTCTTGCAAATACCGACGGCGTTTTCCGCCGGGTTCATGAAGGATGCAACAAGCTCGACGCGTCGCATCTTCGAAGGAACCTCTCCTGAGCAGCAGTCGAACGGATCGACATCCGCATTTGGGCATCCCGGTGCGGGCGGCAGTCACGCCTTTGCCGATCCGGAAAACAAAATCAGTTTCGCCTACGTCATGAACCAAATGGAGCAATCGGTCCTGCCAAACGAGAAATCGCTGCGGCTGGTGGATGCGATTTATGATCTTCTGTAGCGGCGATCTGCGATCGCCGAAACTAAAACAACGGCGGTCATAGACCGCCGCTACAGTAAGATCGACAATCACTCCCCGATAATCGTGACGGAAATCTTCCGCCGATGGGAAGCGCGCCGGTGTTCGAAGAGAAAAATTCCCTGCCAGGTGCCGAGCTGCATTTTTCCATCGATAATCGGCACGGTCTCGCTCGTGCGTGTCAGCACCATGCGAATGTGCGAAGTGCTGTCGTCTGTGCCCTCAGTCGTATGCACGAAGTAATCGGAGTTCTCCGGCACGAGCCGCTCGAAAAATTCTTCGAGATCTTTTCTCGCTGTCGGATCGGCGTTTTCCATCACAATAAGACTGCAACTGGTGTGGTGAACGAAAACTGTGACGGCCCCGTTGCGCACGCCGCACTTGTCGATCTTCGCCTGCACGTCGCCCGTGATTTCGTAGGTGCCTTTGCCGTCGGTGCGAACATTGAATTGCTCTTGATGAACGTGCATAATTTGTGCGATCCGAAAATAACATCGGCCATTGAGCCAGTCGCGCGTTGATCTTTCGTCCGGCCAGTGCCCTAGTAAGTTGTCGATGCAAGGCGATCTCGAGCGCGTTTTGTTTGACGAGAGGGCGATTCTCCGCCGGCTGGACGAAATCGCCGCGCAAATTTCAAATGATTACCGTGATCGCGAATTGACCGTGATCGCGGTCCTAAACGGAAGTTTGGTATTCATGGCGGATTTGATGCGACGAATTCCGCTGCCGCTGAAATTGGACTGTTTGAGCGTGGCGAGCTGTCACGGAAAAACCGAGCCGAGCGGCGAAGTCATTTTCAAACAGATCGCGCCGCCGGACGTGCAAGATCGACATATTCTCATTCTCGATGACATTCTGGACAGCGGTCATACCCTCGCCGCCATTCGCGAAAAACTTGAAACAGCGAGACCGTGCAGCATCCGCGTGTGCGTTTTACCAGGCAAAAAGAAACGTCGCGCGCGCCATGTCGATGCTGATTACGTCGGCTTTGAGATCGAGGATGAATTTGTGGTCGGCTATGGTCTCGATTTTATGGAGCGCTATCGCAATTTGCCGTGCATTGGCGTCTTGCGAAGGGAATTGATCGCGCCATCGAACTGACCGGCGATGAAAGTGCGCGTGCAATTTTATTCGCAGTTGCGCGACCTAGCCGGTGCGCCGGAGTTGATTGTCGATCTTGCGGAGGGAGCGACGGTCACAGAACTGTTGGGAAAGGTTTACGAAAAGGTCCCCGCGTTGCGTTCGCGAGACAAAAGTATTCTCGTGGGCGCGGGCGTGGAATTCGTCGATCGCAATTACAAAGTTCAACCGGGCGACGAGATTTCCATCATGCCACCGGTTCAGGGGGGATAGAGAAAAGGACACGCTCGGTCTTCCGATGAGAGATTCCTCGCTCCGCTCGGAATGACAAAAAGCCGCCTGTACAGGGCGGGTGACATCGACAATCACTGTAGGGGAAGCAGTTTGCTTCCCATGGGACGACAACGTCGTGCCCTACAGAAAGTTAGTCGCGGAAGTTTTTGAAATTCGTCGCTACGCCGAAATCGCGGCTGCGGACGAATTGGATGACGGTTTGGAGTTCGTCCTTCTTTTTTCCGGTGACGCGAATTTGTCGATCTTGCAATTGGCTTTGCACTTTGAAACCTTGCGACTTGATGGCCTGGATAATCTCTTTGGCTTTGTTGCCTTCGAGCCCCTGCTGAATTTTCAACTCCTGTCGCGCGTGGCCCAGCGGTGAGATGGCCGGCTCAACTTGCTCGATATTGCGAAGATCAACACCACGCTTGGAAAGCTTGCCGATGACAATTTCGCGCAGGCCGCGCAACCGTGCTGCATCTTCCGCCGTCAGCGTGATCTTGTCTGTCTCATAAAGAATTTCAGCGGCGATGCCTTTGAAATCGAAACGGGCAGCGAGCTCTTTGCGCGCCTGGTTGAGGGCGTTATCGATTTCCTGCTTCTCTATTTCGGAAACAATGTCGAAGGAAGGCATTTGCGATATCGAATCTGTCCTTAAGGATTTACCTCGACGATTTTGATGTTCCCCTCCGTCGCGCGAATTTTGACATCGGGCCCGGGGTTCGCGCCGATGAGTGTGTCGATCTTCGTGACCTGGCCATTTCGCTGTTTCTGATCGGAAAAATCGCTGGCAACTTTGCCGTTGAGAGATTCCGCGATCAAATGAAATGAGGCGTCCCCGGGAATGAAGGCGCGGGCGTTTCCCCGCGCAATTTTCGCGTCAACCGAAAATGACCGCTGCTCCCACCAATCGTAGCCGAGGTCGAGTCCGCCGTTGTTCACGGTGAGGCGCAAATCGCCAAAGCAATCGTGCTCATAAAGTCGCCCATTAGTGAGAGTGGCGTTCACGTTTCCACCGCGGATGCCGTCGATCGACACTTCGCCATTAATCAATTCCACACGTGTTATCTTCGACGTTTCCGGAACGATGATGATATAATCGACCGTGCCGGAGCGGTCGAAAAGACCCCAGCGCGGCATCGGCGGAAAATTCGTTTCAATCGAAACGGAGTGCGGTTGCACCGAAATATCGACCGCAATTTTGTTCAGCCGATCTGTGGAGTACGCTTTTTTGATCGTTTGCACTCGCATTTCTGGCTTGTCCGAGCCGTAGATTCGAATCGAGCCGTCGCGGTTGCGAATGCTCAAATTCACGGCCGGGTCCACCGCATACATTTTTTCAGTTGTCTGCTCCAGTGGCTGTTCAATCGATTCCCCGCAACCGGAAAGAAGCGCGCACAATAACGCAACCAATCGCAGAGGGCGCCCTATGTTCACCTCGAACGTCCGCGCCAGCCCGCGCTCAAAAATAGCCGAGCACGTGGAGGAAATGGATTGCCGCAACCGCGCTAGTCGCAATCGCGAGCGCCGCTGTCGCCATGATAAGAGCAAAAAGCGCGGCTTCACTTGCGAAATTGTATCGTGCCTCGTGGCGGAAATAGTCTCGGCTGATGTTGCGGAACGACGGGCCCGGAACATTGTCGCAATGACCACCGCTAAGATCGACATAGGAAGGCGCCTGATAATTGCAGTCGATGATCGAGGACAGACGCGCAAGTCGCTCACCACGTTTGCGTGGTCTATCGGCGGCAGCAGTTGGTTTCATATCTTTTGGTTGAATTACTCTTTCCGATAAGATGCGTTCCGCATTCCCATTGGATTCAAATTGTTTTCTGCACGCTGTCAAATCGCCTCGCCGCGCAGCAAGGGCTTGCCCGCGCTTTGCCCAGTTCCCAAAAAGTACGTTCATCGAATACGGTTTGCCTCCGCGCCACCGGCTTTTTAGTATCGGTCGACTTAATCGGCTGAATTGTGCCAAGACTCTCTCGATCCTGGTGGGATTGGCTGTTCGCTATCGCAGCGATCGCAGGCGCAAGCGTTCTGGTTTTGATTTCGCTCCATAATTTTCCAAGCGAAGCGCAGCCGCCGCAGAACCGCCCCATCCAATCGCATGTCGCCGGTTATGTCAGCTCGAACGCGTGCCGCTCGTGTCATTCCGGAAATTACACGACCTGGCACGCGTCATATCACCGCACGATGACCCAGGTGGCAACGCCGGACAGTTTGCCGCAGAACATGGATCAACTCCAACTCGCATTGAATGGGACCGAATACAAAGTCGAACACCGCGGCGACGCGTTCTTTGTCCACAAGCGACGGGAAGGTGCCAGCTACGGTGACGGGCAGCAGATCGTGCTTGTGACCGGCTCGCACACTCTGCAGGTCCCCTGGCTCGAGACCGGCCAGGGGCGCACGCTCGAGCAATTTCCCTTCGCTTACATCGTCGCCGAAAGAATGTGGGCGCCAGTCAGTCAGACATTCCTGATTCCGCCGGACATAAAGGAATATTATTCAATCGGGGCCTGGAACGGTGCGTGTATGGACTGCCATGTTACGCAAGGCCAGTCGCGTTTCGTTGAAGGTAACCGGTGGGACTCGCGAGTCGCGGAATTCGGGATTGCATGCGAGGCGTGCCACAGCGAAGGGGCCGAGCACATCGCGCTGAATCGCAATCCCCTCCGGCGTTTCAAGATTCATCTCACAACGAGGTCCGACCCGAGCATAACGAATCCCGCTCGGCTGAAGGCACCGGACTCGGCGCTCGATTGCGGCCAGTGCCACAGCGTTTGGGCTTTCAATAGTATGACGGACAAAATCGATTTCAATCGGCAGGGCTCCGGCTTCCGTCCCGGAAAACACGATTTGGCTCAGCGTTTCGTTGTGCAACCGAATACGCAAGATCACCGCGAGCAGAAGGATTTCATTCGCCGGACCGAGCCCGATTTTTTCGGCAATCGGTTTTGGGGCGATGGAATGGTTCGAGTGACGGGCCGAGAACTCAATGGCGTGCAAGCCTCGCCTTGTTTTCGCGGGGGCCAATTTTCCTGCATCTCCTGCCATGAAATGCATCTCTATCCAGCCGAGAGTGCTGCGTTGAAAACCTGGGCGCGGAACGGACAATTAAAACCGGGGATGGAATCCGATCAGGCGTGTTTGCAATGCCACACCGACATGACGACAAGACTCGTCGCGCACACTCATCACGCCGCTGATTCCTCGGGCAGCCGCTGTTACAACTGTCACATGCCAAACACGACATTTGGCTTGCTCCACGCCATGCGCAGCCATCAGGTTTCCTCGCCCACAGCGCGCGAAGGTACCGACTACGGACGGCCGAACGCCTGCAATCTTTGCCATCTCGACCGAACGTTATCGTGGACTGCGGAAAAACTTCACCAGTGGTATAACCAGCCTGTGCCGAGCTTGTCGCAAGACGACCAAACCATCGCCGCAGCTGTGCAATGGCTCGTGAAGGGCGACGCCGGCCAGCGCGCGCTCCTCGCCTGGGGCCTCGGCTGGGAACCGGCGCAGAAAATCGCGGGAGGCGATTGGTTTTATCCATATCTCATTTACAGCCTCACTGATCCGTATGCCGCGGTCCGCTTCGACGCGTGGAAATCGCTGCAAACGCTGCCCGGTTTTGCGAATTTTTCTTTCGACTTCACTGCGGCCGAAGGCGTTCTCAGCGAAGTGGCCGCGCGCGCTTATGAAAAATGGTTGCGCGACGTGCGCTCCCCGAGCGCAACCTATCGGCCGGAGACGCTGCTCGATTCGGATGGACGTTTACAAAAAGATATTTTTCAACGGCTTCAGAGTGAGCGCGACGACAAGCGGATCATCCTGTCGGAATAATGCAAATTACTACCCGCGGGCAAACTCCCAAAAAGAAGGCCGACCGAAATTTACGCTTCGGCTGGTGGTCGCTTCTTATTTTCCTGTTGTTCGGCGGCACGCTGGAAACAATGCACGGCTTTAAGATTGGCTGGTATCTCGATGTCGGCAACGAGGTGCGGCGATTGATGTTCACCCTCGCGCACGCACACGGCACCCTCCTGGCGCTGGTCAACATTGCCGCCGGACTCACCGCGCGAAGTGTTGTGCGCTTCGATCTGCGGCCGTCGACGTCACTGGCATTGATTTGGGCGGCGATCCTTCTTCCCGCCGGATTTTTTCTCGGAGGAGTGGTTACCTACGGCGGCGACCCGGGACTGGGCGTATGGCTCGTGCCCGTGGGCGCGATTTTACTTTTCTACAGTATCGCGCGCATCGCGCTGGATCTCACGACGCTTAAATAGGGACGCGGCAATCAAAATGAAACGTCTTCTCTTCGCACTCATCTGGCTTTGCACCTTCACCGTTTACGCCAAATTGCCCGCGCTCATTCCGCGCGAAATTCTTTTCGGAAATCCGGAGCGCGCCGATCCGCAGATCTCGCCCGACGGTTCGCAGCTCACCTGGCTCGCGCCAGACAAGAGCGGTGTGCTTAATGTTTGGGTGAGCGCGGTGGACGGCGCGAACCCGCATCCGGTCACGAACGAAACAGACTATCCCATTCACTATTATAGGTGGGCAGCCAACGGGAAATATATCCTCTATCTCCACGATAATAACGGCAACGAAATCGACCACCTTTTTTCGGCCGACCTAATCACCGGCAACGTCCGCGATCTGACACCGTTCCGCGGCGTGCGCGCGCAGAATGTCTTGACCGATTCACAACACCCAACGTCGCTTCTGGTCGCGCTCAACCAGCGCGATCGGTCCGCCTTCGACATGTACCGGGTGGATCTCGAAACCGGCGCCATCACGCTCGAAGCCACGAATCCCGGCGACGTGCTGACCTGGAAGACGGACAACAATTTCGTCATCCACGCCGCCACCGCCTTCGATGGGAAAACCGGCCGCACGATCATCCGGGTGCGCGATGCGGCTGATAAACCGTGGCGTGATCTTGTAGTGATGCTTTTCGAACGGGCGCTCTTCGCCGGGGAAGTCGTGAACGGCTCGCTTGTTGCCGCGTTCGATCCCGATGGTAAAAGCTTGCTCATCGATTCGGCACTGCACTCCGACAAAGGCAGATTGGTGCGTGTCGATCTGCGAGATGGTCGCGAACTCGGAGCAGTCGCTGAAGATGCTCACGCCGATGTCGCGTATTTCTCCGGAAGCCGCCTCGGACTGGAACCGAGCGTGATTTGTCATCCCGTCACCGGCGCGCTGCAAGCGGTCGAGTTCGATTACACTACGCCGCACTGGTTTTTTCTCGATCCAAAATTGAAAACGGATTTCGAGAGCATCAACCGTCAAGTGCCGGGATTTATCGGGCTCGTTAGTCGCGACAACGCTGATGAGAAATGGATCGTGGCCATTCAGCGCAGCGACGCGCCCGGGTCTTACTACGCTTTTGATCGGAAGACGAAAAAGCTCACCAAAATGCTCGATTCCAATCCGGACATCCTGCGTTTTCCGCGCGCGCCGAAAAAGCCGGTCGTGATGAAGGCGCGTGACGGGCTGGACCTGGTCAGCTACCTAACGACTCCTCTAGGCGTGGAAGCGAAAAATCTCCCGCTCGTGCTGCTGATTCATGGCGGGCCGTGGGATCGCGATGATGATAGCTACGATCCCGAAGTGCAGTTCCTGGCAAATCGCGGCTATGCTGTTCTTCAGGTAAATTACCGCGGCTCGACCGGTTTCGGCATCAAGTTCTTCAATGCTGGCAATCTTCAGGTTGGGCTTGGGATGGTGGAAGACGTTTTTGATGGAGCGCGTTGGGCTGTGGACCAGGGAATCGCCGATCCAAAACGGATCGCGGCGATGGGTGGGTCGATGGGCGGCTACGCCACATTGCGCGCGCTGGAAATGAGGCCCGACCTTTTCGTTTGTGGCGTTGATGAATTTGGACCCGCCGACGAGGCGGCGAGCTTTAGTTCCTTTCCCAAATACTGGTCAAACATATTGGCGCGTTGGCGTCGCCGCGAGGGAGATGCCGATCACGACGAGAACTGGAACCGAAAAATCTCGCCTTTTTATCATGTCGCTACCATCCGGGCGCCGCTTCTCATCAGCCAGGGCACGAACGATCCGCGCGTCAGCATCGCGAATACGAACGCAATGGTCGATGCATTACGCAAGGCAAAGCGCGAAGTCAACTACGTCGTTTATCCGGACGAGGGTCACGGCCTCGCGCGTCCGGAAAATAACTTGGATTTCTATGGGCGCGTCGAAGAATTCCTCGCCAAGCATCTCGGGGGCCGCGCGGAACCGTGGAAGAAAATCAACGGTTCGACGGCACAGCTACGATAAGAGAAGTCTTCACTCACACCCAAAGTGTGCGGTCGAAGGTGCGATACTGAATCGCTTCGCTCACGTGTTCCGGTGAGATGTCGATCTTGTCGTCGAGATCGGCAATCGTGCGCGAGACTTTCAGAATGCGATCGTAGGCGCGGGCGCTCAGATTCAATTCATTCATCGCGACGCGAACGAGGTCCTGGGAATCCTGGTCGAGCTTGCAGTACTGTTTGAGCAGCCGGGTTGTCATCCGCGCGTTGCAATTTGTTTTCGCCTCGCGGGCAAATCGCTTTTGCTGGCGTTCACGCGCACGGACGGCGCGCTCACGAATCGCGCTTGAAGGTTCCTCGGCTCGCTCGCTCGCCACGTCCCGATATTCGACCGCCGGCACTTCGATATGCAGATCGATCCGATCGAGCAACGGGCCGGAGATGCGCTGGCGATAACGCTGCACCTGCACCGGACCGCAGCGGCATTCGCGTTTCAAATCGCCAAAATATCCGCACGGGCAGGGATTCATCGCGGCCACGAGCATGAATTCGCTTGGGAACGTCAGGCTGCCGGCAGCGCGCGAAATCGTGACTTTGCCATCTTCAAGCGGCTGGCGCATAACTTCCAGGGCCGATCTCTTGAACTCGGGCAACTCATCGAGAAAAAGAACCCCGTTGTGCGCCAGGCTCACTTCGCCGGGATTTGGAAACGCGCCGCCGCCGAGCAAACCGATATCGCTGATCGTGTGATGCGGGGAACGAAATGGCCGTGTCGCGACGAACGATTTCTCGCCATCAAGCGCTCCCGCGATGCTGTGGATTTTGGTCGTTTCGATCGCTTCCTCGAGCGACATCGGCGGAATGATTGTCGCGATGCGCTTGGAGAGCATCGATTTGCCCGAGCCGGGCGGCCCGATCATCAAGATGTTATGACCGCCGGCCACCGCCACTTCGATGGCGCGTTTGACGTGGCCCTGGCCTTTCACGTCGCTAAAATCGACATCGTAACTTTGGTGCGTCGCGAAAAACGCACTGAGATCGCCGCGCGCGGGCAGCAGCGGAATTTCGCCGCGCAGGAATTGAAACGTCTGCCGCAAATTTTGCACGCCGTAGATGTCGATCTTGTCAACCATGGCGGCCTCTTGCGCGTTCGCTTCCGGCACGAACAGAGCGTGCTTGCCGCGCCGCCGCGCCTCCAATGCCACCGGCAGCACACCTTTGACCGCACGAACCGCGCCATCCAAAGCGAGTTCGCCAACGAAACTGAATTTTTCGAACGCGGATGTGTCGATCTCCTCGCTCACCGCAATCATTCCCAGCGCAATGGGCAGATCGAAGCTTGGGCCTTCTTTCTTAATATCGGCCGGCGCGAGATTGATCGTCGTCCGGCCGCGCGGCCAGAAGTAGCCGCTGTTGCTCACCGCCGTCGTGACACGGTCGCGGCTTTCCTTGACCGCCGCGTCGGGCAGGCCGACGACGACAATCACGGGATGACCGCCGCTGGCATTTACTTCAATTTCAACTTCGTACGCATCTACTCCGTAAACGGCCGCGGAATAAATTTTCGCCAACATCGCGGGCTAGGTTGTCAAAGATGGCACGAGAGGAAAAGACACAATTGAAACCGCGAGCTTGAAGTGGCAGACATCTGCCGGCGCGCGGAGACCAGAATAATTTAAGGAAACTATGAACATCGAGGCGACGAAGGTCGTCTCTTTTTATTCAGGCCTTCGTTTCAAAGGATCGACGCGATTTCTCCCGCAAACAAGCGGCCGTCGTTCGTTCAAAGAGAAAACGACGTCGCGCGCGCGAAATTCGCTTGGATCGGCGAAGGTAAAGACAACACCACAATGGAGGGAAATCATGAAACTATCTAGGGAAGCAAAACTGGGGCTTGCCGTTGCGACAGGCTTTATCTCGTTGTCCACATACGCAATCGCCCAGGGCCACAGCGGCGGCGGAACCGGCGGTCCAAATGGTTACGGCCCGATGAATAATCCGGGGCTGAGCCAAATGAGTTCGTAAGGTTTATCCAGTTCCGAGTTCGGCCGCACCACCGCGGAGGACGCGAGGACGAAGTTCGACAGTTCATCCTCCACCACCACTGAGGAAACGACGACCACTACCAAAAAGGGCAAAAAGAAAACCACCACGAAAGGCAAAACTAACTCGTCACATCGGATGAGCCCGAGACCGAGCGCCAGCCCGTAGAGGCGGCAATGAACGTTCGCGAAGCATACGCAAAGCAGTTCGCGAGTGGGTTCCACTCGCGAATAGCTCGCAAATCAACCGGAACGAACCGCGGCAGATGAAGGATTACTTCACTGCCGCTGTTTTGTTTCGTCGAGGTCTGGTCTGACCTCTGCCCTCTGGCCTACGGCGACGGCGAAGCCGACTCGGTCGCCGACGGCGACTCCTCAGCGGCCGCTTTCTTCTTCGCGCTCTTCTTCGGTGACGCTGTGGGCGAAGGCGACTCTTCGGTGGTCGTCGCCGTCTTCTTCGTAGACGCCTTTTTCTTAGCGGTCGTGCCCGCGTGAGTTGTCGTAGCTGTGCTCGAAGTTGCCGCGGTCGTCTCTTCCTTCTTTTGCGCTTGGCAGGAAGTGAAAAACGCGACAGTCGCGAGGGCTGTGATTAAAGACAAGACAGATGTTTTCATAGGTTTTGGTTAACGGACTCCGAGAATGTTCGGCCGCCGCCGCGAGCGCAAGCAATTAAATTGCGATTAGCGCAGGGGCTGTCCTCTATCCTCAGGCCGCCTTCTTCGTCTTTACGATTTTCTTATTCCCGATGATGATCCCGGGAAACTGCACTACCTCCGCCGGCGGAAGGTTCCCGTTCTGACCGAAGGTCGACTCGTAGGTCAGCTTTTGGCTGACGACTTCGGTTAACGCGATATCGGCGTGACCGAGCCCGGGCGCATATTCCACGAGCGGACGATGACCGAGACAAAGCTGTCGAACACGGCGCGAGACCATGTTCACCAGAATTTGATGATTGGGAATTACTTCGGAGGCGGCTTTGACGAGTTCGGCTTTCATAATTGATTGATGTCTTTTTGTGTTTCGCTTGTCACTCGTCACCCGTCATTTGTCATTTCGTTAAAGATGCCAACGATGGATTAACTCGCAAAGATTCCGGAACTTGAGGTTGTTGTTCCAAGAAACCGTTTCAGAGAAACTTGTTGCACTATCGTCCTTAAAAGAGAGATCACAACTGCAATCTCCAGACTGACTCTATTAGATTCTCATGACTCGAAAAAACCTGGTTAAAACCAAAACTCGAAAGCCAGCCGGCCGGATCGAAGTTCGCAAGTCCGGCGTGCACGGTCGCGGAGTGTATGCGACCAAACCCGTCTCCAAAGGCGGCCGGATCATCGAGTACACCGGGAAACGGATTTTATGGGAGGACGTCCCAAACGATCTCGACGACCCGCACACATTCTTGTTCGGCCTCGACGATGGAAAAGAAGTGATCGACCCGACGACCGGTGGGAACGAAGCGCGCTGGATCAATCACTCGTGCGATCCAAACTGCGAAGCCATCGAAGAGAACGGGCGAGTTTTCATCTACGCATTGCGCAACTTGCGGCCCGGCGAAGAACTTTTTTACGACTACGCCCTGCAAATGGACGAACCCATCACCAGCGAAACAGAGCAGGAATCCAAATGCTTCTGCGGGACTTCACGTTGCCGTGGTACCATGCTTGAGCCAGAAAGCTGATCCGCCAAAGGACGGATTCGCCAGGGCGAACGCGCGAGTTCGCAACCGTCCGTCGCGATCGCGATAGGTCACCTGATACATGCGCCTCTTCGGATGGCGGAACACGCCCACCGCCGGTCTCTTCGAGTTGAGCGCGGCCCACAGCGGCCGTGGAACGATGTTCTTGCGTTTATCCGGCAGCTCGCGCCGCAACTGGTCCCGGTATCGCATCGCGGCCTGGAGACTTTTCGCGGAATGCCCCGCGAAATGTTTGCTGAACTCCATTTTACCACGCGTCACCGAGACCTGATATCCGCTCGGCAACACCCGCAGATTTCTAAACTCCTGGAACGCGCGCGGCCGTTTCATCTTCGCTCTGATTCTCTTC
Organism: Verrucomicrobiota bacterium; assembly: GCA_003219195.1. Taxonomy (GTDB): domain Bacteria; phylum Verrucomicrobiota; class Verrucomicrobiia; order Chthoniobacterales; family UBA10450; genus UBA10450. The sequence continues at coordinate 11,657 of QHPX01000145.1, read as the reverse complement.
CAAAATGCGCCGTTTGTCCCGTTGAGACTCGCTGCTTCGTCCTTCTCGTTTTCTAATTTCAACGTTGTTCGTCTGCCCTCGTTGCTTCTCACTCGTCCCTCCTTTGACCCCGGTTCATCCTGTTAAGAAAACTACTCCGTCGCGGCTCACGAGATACATATACGTTTGTCCATATATGTGAGTGAATTGCAATCTGCTTTGTGTGCGTTTGCAGCGTGATTGCCTCTTCCTGTTTTGCCTTAAACATTGAATGTTGGACGTTCAGTGTTGAACGTTTTCTTCAGTCCTCTGACCTGACTTCTGATGTCGTCCTCGCGTTTCGAAATGGTCGTCCCGGTGGTTACAGCCGACATCGACGAGCAAAATCACGTTAACAACACCGTTTATCTGCGATGGATCCAGGATGTTGCCACCGCGCATTGGCGAGCGATCGCCAGTCGCCAGGCGCAGGACACGATCGGCTGGATCGTGTTGCGCCACGAGATTGACTACAAGGCTCCGGCCACGCTTGGCGACGAAATCCTGCTTCGCACATGGGTGGGCAAAGCCAGTCGGCTCACGTTCGAACGGTTTACCGAAATCCGGCGCAAGAGCGATGGCCGGCTCTTGTCGCAAGCGCGCACGCTCTGGTGTCCCATCGACGCTCAAACTGGCCGGCCGATGCGCGTCGCAGCGGAGGTGCGCGCGCAATTCTCCACGTAAGTTGAGGTGTGCGTAACAGATTTTCACCCTTCGATTTTCTTAACCGCCGTTTGACGGCTGCCTTTTGCTTCAGAATCGGATATTGAGCATTGACGAGGTCGGGATGTTTGTTTTTTGCTTTGCGCCCGCAATTTCCTGCTTTCCTGGATTCCTGATTAACGAATCTTAATTCTGAATCTTGAATCAGACCGTAAAGAATCTCGCCTTTGGAATCGGCGGCACCCTGCCGCCTCTCGCGCTCGCCATTTGGGGCTGGGGCGATTGGATAACCTTCTTTGCTCACCCGGCGAGAATTGGTCTCGTCGTCCTGAGCCTGGCTGGCGCGATCGCTTACGCCTTTTCCGGAAGCAGCGGTTTCGGAATCGGCCGGCGCAAAGATCCATCCAACCGCTGGATTTTCATCCCGTTAATTATCATCGCCATCGCGTTCGCGTGCCTGCCACCGCACCTCGCACGCCTCGACCGCTCGTCGATCGATGGCGACACGATCCGCTACCTCGGGCTGATCATCAACGCCATCGGCGGATTCGTGCGCCTCGCCACCGTCTTTGAGCTGGGCCACCGCTTCAGCATTTTCGTCGCGCTGCAACCCGATCACCGCCTCAAGACCGACGGCTTTTACCGTTTCGTCCGGCACCCGAGCTATCTCGGAGCGTTACTGGCGATGGCGGGTTGGGCGCTGGTCTTTCGGAGCATCATCGGTCTGCTCTTAACCGCCGCGATGTGCGTACCCATCATCGCGCGGATCCGTGCCGAAGAAGAATTTCTCGTCCGCGAATTTGGCGACCAATACCGCGCCTACCAACAACGCACCCACTGGCGACTGCTGCCATTTATCTACTGAACTCCGGCCTCGGCCGCTTCAACGATTTAACGATTGGACGTTCCCGCCCTCTGCACTTTCCGGTTCCCGCTTTCCGGTAGCTGAGAGAGAACATGATGTCATTCATACGTGACCGGCACTCGAACCCGCGACACTGTTCCGCGTTTGAACCGCCACTGGCGAAATGCATCAGTGGTGACTTTATCGAGAATCGCATTACCTGTGCTTTCCGCCATCATCGCGGCGGTAACCTTGCCGCTCGCGGTATGAACAAGCATAACGCAAACGCCGCTGCCAGTGATATGAGCGCGCCTCGCTTGGTACGGATACCCGGGCAGAGGGGCGTTAACTACCACAGCTTTCGCAGCTGACAGGGACATCGGACCTATAACGGGAGGCGCGGGCGCCTTGACTTGCGCAGCGGGAGTCGCGTGCTTTTTTACACGAGGTCTCTCTTCTGCTGTCGCAGTGGGTGTTGCTAGCTCTTCTGCACGAGGCGTCTGCTCGGCAACGGGAGCCCGCTTTTGATTTGGCATCTTAGCTGAAATTTCCAGAGTGGGTTTTGACGTTTGCTTTTTCACGCTGGTTGTTGGCGTTGCCTCCACCGGCGGTGAGTATTTCGAGAGAGTTGCTGAGGCCGCATCTTGAGCCCGCGCCACCGGTGACCCGACGAGCGCAATACCCGTGCACAGGACAGAGAGGAGAATTTCTCTGTAGAACCGCATCAACAAAATCTCCGCTGCATTTCAGCCGCCGTGGGCGGCCAAAGCATCAATCGTTTTCCACTCTTCCGGCGTTAGTTTGAGCTTCGCCGCAGCAACGTTTTCTTCCAGGTGCGCGATCTTCGACGTGCCGGGAATCGGCAGCATCACAGGCGACCGTTGCAAGAGCCAGGCAATCGCGAGCTGATAAACGCTCGCGCTGTGCGCCTTGGCAATCGCGTCGAGCGCAGCGCCGGACTTCAATCCGTTGCCTCCGCCAATCGGAAACCAGGGCATAAAGCCCAGCCCCTCCTTCTCGCAATAGATCAGAGCTTTTTCCGATTTGCGATCCCCAATGTTGTACCGATTCTGCACACTTACAATCGGAACAACTTTGCGCGCCCGCACGATTTCCTGCGGGCTCACATTCGATAATCCGACGTGCCGAATCTTCCCGGCGCCCTGCATCTCCTTGAGCGCGCCGAGCGATTCCTCCATCGGCACTTTCGGATCGACGGTGTGCAATTGATACAAATCGATCCGCTCGAGCCGAAGTCGCTTTAGGCTCTTCTCGACACATCCTTTGAGGTATTCAGGTCGACCGTTTGGTTCCCACTCGCCAGGTCCTGGTCGAGTCAGGCCGCCTTTGGTCGCGATAACGAGCCCGGCGGGATAAGGATGAAGCGCCTCCGCGATGAGGAGTTCGCTTACTTCCGGCCCGTAAGCGTCGGCGGTGTCGATCAAGTTCACACCGAGCTCGACCGCGCGCCGGAGAACCTTGAGCGCGTTGTCGCGGTCAGGCGGCCAACCCCAAATGCCATCGCCGGTGATGCGCATCGCGCCAAAGCCGAGCCGATTGACCGGGAGATTTTCTCCCAACTTCCAAACGGAATTCGTAGCCAGGCTCGGCGTCGTTGATGAAGCGGCTCCGAACATTGTGGCCGATCCTCCCGCCAACAGCGTCGCTCCGGTTGCCAGACTCATGCCAAGAAATGTTCGGCGGGTAACACCGCTGTCTACCGGTTTTCCGTTCGCGTCTGGAGATTTATTAGGCATCACGCACAGGTACGTTTAGCGAAAGCCGCCGTCAATTCGCGCTTCGCATTCCGCAACACGGCAAACTGCCAGTCCGGCTCGGACCGCGCCGGGTAGACCGCATTGCCGCTTGGGAAAGCGGTGAGCGAGCGGGAACTCGCGAGTCAACGCAGCGGGAGCTTAAGAAGCAATTCTTCGTGCCGCCGTTTTATTTTGCGCGGCGGGCTCTTGGCCTGCTCAAACGGTTGAACGATTTGCGCTTTCGGACACATATATGTTTATCCATATATGTGTCTGAATTTGCAATCTGGTTTGTGGGGGTTGCAGCGTGATCTACGAAGCGCGCAGGTGGGCGCGAAGCGACCGGAGATCGCAAGTCAATACGCCGTGCGGAGACGCCGGTGGATGGACTGCACTGCCGCTTGGCAAAGCGGTGGACAATCGAGAGATTGCCAATCAACGTTTTCTTCATCCTTTCTATGAAACTTCTGTTCGCCATCATCTTCGCAACCAAGCTCGCTCACGCCGCAGCCGCAGATCTGCCGATCACTCAACAAGAACTCGTCCGTCGCACCCAAGAGCTTTACGACGCCATCGTGCCCGGAAACCGGACGCCCTGGAAAAAATATTTCGCCGACGACTGCATCTTCTCCAACGAGAAAGGACACACCATGGACAAGGCGAAACTGGTTGCCGACATCACGCCTATGCCGCCGGGATATTCCGGCTCGATCAAGATCGACAATGTCCAAAGCCGGATTTTGGGCGACACCGCAGTTCTGAGCTACGACGCCAATGAAACCGAAACCATCTTCGGTCAAAATCTCACGGCCCGTTATCACGTCACCGACACCTGGCTGCGGCGCAACGACGAATGGAAAATCATCGCCAGCCAGGCCCACCGTTACTACGAAGACCCGGCCGTTGGAAAAGCTGACCCGAAAAAATTCGGAGACTTCATCGGCACGTACGAGCTCGCGCCTGGTCAAATAAGATCGATTACCGTCGAGAACGAAAACCTATTCATCGAACGCAAAGGCAAAAATGAGCAGTTGCTCCCCGAAACGTCCGATCTCTTCTTCCGCAAAAGCATCGAAGGCCGGATCCTCTTCCGCTACGACGCGAACGGAAAAGTGGATAGCCTGGCCGACCGGCGCAACAACGAAGACGTCATCTGGCGCAAAATAAAATAGCCACTCCGTATTTCGCAATGGAGCGACTGGAATGCCGACACTCGCTCGCTGCTACCGCAGCTACGCCAGTCCGGCTCGGACCCTTCTATGTCGCTCCCCCCAGTCGCTCCATTGATTTGCTTTATCCCAAAGCTCACCCGCTACCTCGCGGGCTTGACCGTCCATCTCACACCGCTCCCGCTGGCTCGATTCTACTTTGGAATTTTCTTTTCGCCCTTCACGGTCGCCATATCGATTACGAACCGATACTTCACGTCGCTCTTTAACATTCGCTCATAAGCTTCGTTGATCTTGTCTATTGCGATCAATTCGATATCCGAGGTAATTCCGCGCTCCGCACAGAAATCGAGCATCTCTTGCGTCTCCGCGATTCCGCCAATCAACGATCCGGCCAGACTGCGCCGCCACCGAATCAGAGGAAACGCCCCAACCAGCGCCGGCTCCGGTGCTATGCCCACCAGCGTCAGTGTCCCGTCGCGTTTCAATAGCTCCAGATACGCGTTCAGGTCGTGTTTCGCCCCTACCGTATCGAGAATGAAATCAAATCTGCTCACGTGCCGCTTCATCGACTCCTCATCGCGCGACAGCACCACTTCGTGTGCGCCGAACCTTTTCGCGTCCGCTGCCTTGCCCGACGAAGTGGTAAAGAGCACCACCTCCGCGCCGAAAGCGTTCGCTAATTTAACCGCCATGTGTCCGAGCCCGCCGAGACCAACCACGCCCACCTTCTGTCCTTTGCTTACTTTCCAATGCCGGAGCGGCGAGTAGGTTGTGATCCCGGCGCACAACAGCGGAGCGGTCGCCGCCAGGTCCAGCTTGTCCGAGATCCGCAGCACAAAATCCTGATCAACCACGATGCTCGCGGAATAGCCGCCATAGGTGATGCCGCCCGTGTGTCGATCTTTGCTATTGTAGGTCAAAACTATCCCGTCACAGTACTGCTCCAGTCCTTCTTGACAGCTTGGACAGGTCCGGCACGAATCCACCATGCAACCGACCGCGGCCAGATCGCCTTCTTTGAACTTCTTCACCTCGCGCCCTACCTTGACCACGCGTCCGACGATCTCATGACCGGGCACGCACGGGTAAATGGTGCCGCCCCATTCATTTCGCGCGATATGCAGGTCCGAGTGACAGATCCCGCAGAAAAGGATCTCAATCTGCACATCCCGCGGCGTTGGATCACGACGCTCGAACGAGAATGGTTTCAGCGGCTCGTCGGCCGCGTGGGTGGCATAACCTTTGGTCGAAAACATAGGGTCTATTTCGTCCGCCCATGAGGCCACAATGTCAAAAATGTTCCCGCTTCGAGGTCTGCCCCCTGCTTGCCGCGCCGTAGTCCCGCGACTGCGGGACGGAGGCGGGGCCTCTGCCTTCCAATAACCGATAACGATTAACCCCGCCGCAGGCGCCCCTTTTCTACTTCTTAATTTTTACTTTGCCTTACAGCCTCTCGATCTCCGCGCGAAGATCTTCCTTCGTTTTGCCGAGTCTTTGCTGGAGCCGTCCGAGCAGCTCATCTTCTTTGCCCTCGGCAAACGCCAGATCGTCATCGGTCAATTGACCGTATTTCTGTTTCAATTTTCCCTTCACCTCGTTCCAACCGCCCTTGAACTGTAATTTCGTCGTCATAACAAAATAGATTACGCCCGTGGAATGGATTTTGGTTGTCTCCCGCTCCGCGACGACCAAAGGCGCCCAATAACCGATAACGGTTAACTGAAAAAGTCCACTTTCCTCCTTCATCTTTTTTGGAAACTTCCCCGGCCACTTCCCGTAATGGATAAATGATGAACCGTTTAGCGTGAAAAAGAGGCGGTTGGCGAATGTCCCGTGACTTGACAACCTGATCAGCGAGGTTCGGGGACAAAAGGTCATGTTGGATTTTGATCTGGCGCGGGTTTACGGCGTGGAGACCAAGTCATTAAACCGTGCGGTGAAACGCAACGCTGACCGCTTTCCGAAGGATTTCATGTTTCAAATCTCTTCCCATGAACGGAAAAACTTGAAGCACCGAATTGACACCTCAAGTTCAAAACAGGGAAGCATGCGGTCACTAATTGTGACCGCATCAGGCGGCGAAGCGCAATGCGGCGCCATCTCCGAGCGACTTCATGTTCCAGCTCTCGCGTCAGCAAATCGAGAGGATATCACAATTTGTGAGATCCTTGTCGCATCTGAAATTTTCGAAACAGGTCCGCGCGATTGGGGTCAAGCGGCGCATTGAGCGATGAGATCCGACGCGCTGGCAGTTCAAGTCGAGCGGCGAATATTTCTGGTTCGCGGTCAAAAGGTTATGCTCGATGCCGACCTGGCCGAACTCTACCGCGTTCCCACCAAATCGCTGAACCTTGCCGTGAAGCGCAACGCCGACCGGTTCCCGGAGGACTTTACGTTTCAGCTTACCGACGACGAGGTTGCTGGTTTGAGGTTTCATTTTGAAACCTCAAAGCGCGGTCGCGGTGGCCGCCGTTACCTTCCCTACGCCTTCACCGAGCAGGGCGTCGCGATGCTCTCTAGTGTCCTGCGGAGTTCGCGTGCCGTGCAAGTCAACATCGCCATCATGCGCACATTTGTCCGTTTGCGCGAGATGCTCCTCTCCAACGCAGAACTCGCCCGCAAGCTTGCGGCGCTGGAAAACAAATATGACGCCCAGTTCAAGGTCGTCTTCGACGCCATCCGCGAGCTGATGCTTCCGCCAGCTCCACCAAAGCGACAGATCGGGTTTCATGTTCGCGAAGAGACAACGCGCGGATATCGAGTTCGGAGACGGAAGTGACATGGTAGAAGAAATCACACGCCAAATCATCAATTCGCCGTGGCGAATAACCAATAACCATTAACCGCGCCGCAGGCGCTCGTTTTCTACTTTGAAACTCGCTCCGTTGCCCGCACTTCGCTCGCTGCTACCCTTGCAGCTAAATGCCAGTCCGGCTCGGACCTTTTATGTCGCTCCTCTTAGTCGCTCCATGGATTCGCTTTATCCCAAAGCTCACCCGCTACCTCGCGGGCTTGATCGTCTATCTCACACCGCTCCCGCTGGCTCGATTCTACTTTGTACTTTCTTATGATCACCCAAACTGACATTGCCGTGTGGGCAGCCTCCGCCCTTTTGGCGATCGGCATCGGGTGGAGTCGCTACGCAAAAAAGAGAACGCGGGACAAATTCCTGGCCGAACTGGCGGCGATGGATCCGGAGCGGCGCGAAAAAGTGCTTAGCCGATTGGAACCGAAACTTCAGATGGAACTCCGCCAAAAGCTCATGCTGCGCTACGGGCCGAGCTGATTTCGCGGGCGTACTCGCCTTCCCGCGGCGAAGAAACGAGATCTCATACCTTACGTTACGCACCGGGCCGCCGGTCGGCGAAAACGTAATAACGTTTATCGCGCGCCAGTGAAATCTTAACCGGGAGCTAACGATTCAACGATTTCCCAGTACCGAGATGTCTGGAGGTTTGCCCTCTGCCATTCACCAGTAGCGTCTGCGAAGGCACCGCCGCCGTGAGCGTGGGGCAAATGCCGGCGTCGGGTGGCTCTGGCGGCACCGAGCCGAGGAACCCAGGTTGGACCCGCGGGTTGATCGCCTGACCGCGTCAGTTAACACAGAGCCAAACAAATTGTCGAGCCGACGCGCTCGACGGTAGTGTCCTAATTTGAAATTAGGACACTACCCGCTCGACCATTCCGCATTTCGCCATTCGCAATTTTCCTTGGCTCGCCGTAGCCGTGCGCGTCAAGGCCGCTCCTTTGATGATCTCGCCTCCCCGCTCGATCACCGCTTCCCAAGCGGCTTTGCGGTCTACCCGCGCGGCGCCCGCTCGCGCGTGTTCTAATTTCTAATTTTCTTCGCTCTCCCGGCTCCCCACTCCTCGCTCCGAGCTTCCCAGCATCCCCACCGTCAGCGTCAACCGGTTATTCTCTTTGCCGCACGTTGCTTCGGCTTTGTGATCGCTGCGCTTGAATCTGCGTTCTTTCGACGTACCGGTCTCGTCGCGGATCCACGTCACCGTTCGGCCGGCATTGGCCTTTAGGAATTTTGCGATCTCTTTTTCCGACAGGTCGGCGCCATCGACGCGAGAATACCTTTCCAAAACGCTCACGCCGTTATCGAAGACCACGAAGTAAAGATACGGATCCTTGTGATAAAGAGTGCTGACTGTTCCGTCGTCGCGCAGGTGACGCTCGACCAATTTGCCATATGAATCGTCAATTCTGTCACCGCGATCACCCAGATTGGCGCGGACAGAGCTCACGCCCGCCGAAATCGTCAGGAAGAGGACAAAAAATTGCTTCATAAATAATCTGTCATTCGCCGAGTTTCCGAAGGTTCGCAATCCGCAATGGAGCGACTGGGGTGAGCGACATGGCCGGTGGGTTGGGACCACGACTTGGGAAGAGTGTGCTGCAGCGGTCGAGCGCTGCGGGAAGCAGCCGAGATACAATGGAGCCCTGGGCGCGAGCGAGATGGACGGTCAAGTCTGTGTGGGCAACAGATGAGCCTCGCGGGCGAGAGCGAATCAATGGAGCGCCTGGCGAATCGCGAGCCTCGACGAATTGATTTCTCTCCTGATAGATTGAACCTCATGCAAATCACGAAAATGGTAGGATCGCATTGCGACGACACGCACACCGCATTTCGGACTGAACCGCCGCTTACGAAAGAAGTTTTGGATTGCGCTGTCACCCATTTTTTTCCGGCCGGATTGGGAGACATGTTTTCGACCAAGGACGGACTGCTGATGGTGGCTAGAGTTGGAATTCCCAATAGCACGGTTCAAGACTACGCGCGGTATTTGACAAGCGCGGAAATGAAAGTCCGCAAACAACAGGCAACGGACGGAAAAAAGCGACAAGATGGTTTGCAAGATCGAGCTAATGAATCGGGTTTGCCCTTGGAATAAATCGTCTGTCCTCTGTCCCTCTGACTTCTGACATCTGAGCTGTCACCGCTGGAATTTCTCCTTCTTAATTCTTTGTCCTGCGTTGCACGTCAGAAGGCATCAAAATTCCAAATGCGTCTTGTAGATTTTTCCCGAACGTCACCAGACCTCCATCATGCGCCGCCATCACAAAAATCTTTCTCGTTTTCACATCGGTGATCTCGAAGAGACGCTGCACCGCGTAGGCCATTTCGGCTGTCCCGTATTCAACTCTCTTCGGCGTGGTCGGAGCTTTGTCCAGAAGCGCCGCCCACAAGTTTATCTCATGACAATGGATCACCGCACGAGCGGTTGGATCCGATTCGTAAACCGCCGCATGCGTCAGCGATTCGGATGACGCAACTCTCGATCCCTCGCATCGGAGCCAGTTCTTTGCGAAATCGTAAGCAACCACTTTGGCGTAGTCCGCCGGCGTCAGCTCCACGATCCCCGCAGTGGCCGAGCTTGTGATGTAGAACCGCGCGGTCGTGCCGTCGCGGACACTTAAATTTCCGAAACCGATCCCGTTCGCATCCACGCCCATCATTCCAAGATCGAGAAGCTTGCGTCGATATTTGTCTAGTTCGGCAAACCCGGCGAAGCGCGAAATCTCTATCGGCACCTGTTCGCATTTAAACTTTACCGAACCCGTTTCGCTCACGACACGTGCTCGGGGAAAAGTTCGAGGATGCTCTTTTCATCCGCTTTGCAAACACCCCGCTCGGTAATGAGCCCGGTTACCAAACGTCGCGGCGTCACATCGAATCCAAAGTTCGCCGCGGGACTGCCTTCCGGCGCCACACTGACTTCCAACATTTGGCCGTCGCGCCAGCCATCCGCGCGCTTGACCTCTTCGGCGCCGCGTTCCTCGATCGGAATTTCGGAACCGTCCCGGATCGTCCAGTCAAATGAAGATGAAGGCAAGGCCACGTAGAAAGGAATCTCGTTATCCTGCGCAGCCAGCGCCTTCAGGTACGTTCCGATTTTGTTGGCCACGTCGCCGGCGCGCGTTGTTCGATCCGATCCCACAATCACAAGATCGACATCACCGCGCTGCATCAAATGCCCGCCGGAGCTGTCCGCGATAATCGTATGCGGCACACCATGTTGACCGAGCTCCCAGGCAGTGAGCTTCGACCCCTGGTTTCGCGGTCGCGTTTCATCCACCCACACATGAACCGGTAACCCGCGATCGTGCGCAGCGTAGACTGGTGCCAGGGCGGATCCATAATCCACAAATGCCAGCCATCCAGCATTACAATGCGTCAAGACATTGACCGGCTTCCCGTCCCTTTTTCGGGCAATCTGCTCGATGAAACTCAAACCGTGCTGCCCGATCATCCGGCAATGTTCTTCATCTTCCGCGGCAATCTCTTTGGCGGTTGCCAATGCGAGGGCGACCTTTCGCTGCACCGTTTTGTGCCAGTCCGGCTCGGACTTTCCTTTGGCGATGTTCGTTAATTGCCGCTCAACCGCCCAGGCCAGATTCACCGCCGTCGGCCTGGTGGCTTTGAGTTGCGCTGCTGCATTGGCCAGATGTTGATCAAATCCCGCGACTGCGGGACTCCCTGCCGCTTCGATTGCCGCCAGGTACATCCCATATCCCGCGCTCGCTCCGATCAAGCCCGCTCCCCGGACATGCATTTCCCGGATTGCGATCGCCATTTGGGCTACCGTGCTCACCTCTTCGATCACGAAACGGTGCGGTAAAAATCTCTGATCGATCAACTGCACGACCTGTTCGTTTGCCGGGTTAAGCCAGATCGTCCGAAAATGTTGTCCGCCTACTTTCACGAGTCAGTTCGCGTTGTTGTAACGTAACCAATAGCCTAAACAGCACGCGCTTCCCAATAGCCAATCCGGCTGTCAGCAACGCGGATTCGCCTCGCCACGGCGAGAGTGTGTCCAATGGCGGCCGCGAATAACCGAAAACCTGCTCTCCGCTAACCTGTCGTGCCGCGATTTCAAAGATCGCTCTCTTTCAAACCGGCGATTTTCATCAGCGCGCGCAATAATCCGATTTTCAGCGGCCGGTTACCATGAAGCGGAATCACGATGCGCTCTCGCCGGCCTTCCATCGTGAAGATATGATGGCTTCCGTGAATTCGAGCTAATTTCCAGCCGTGCGTTTGCACAACACGGCGTGCGGGGACGCCGTCGGGTAGACTGCACTGGTCGGCTGGTAAGGGCGACCGAGCGAATCGGGAGATCGCGAGTCAACACGCGCGAGCTCGCGTCCGGAGACTTGTTTCACACCGTCACTTCGAGTACTCGGTCAGTCGTG
>QHPX01000144.1 GCA_003219195.1 Verrucomicrobiota bacterium | reverse complement strand
CCATTAAGATCGCAATGATGCCCATGACGACGAGCAATTCAATCAGGGTAAAGGCGCGTCGCGCGCGACACGGTCCAAGGTTCACGGGGGCACGATATTAGTTGCTGCCTTAAAGAAAGCAATCAGAAAAGCAGGTCCCGGCGCGCCCGGCGATCGCGTCTACCATTCCCGACCACCACCACCCTGGCCCTCTCAGTCGGGAGTTAAAATTGGCCACGCTGCGCGAAAGCCTGCCCTGAGCGAAAGTCGAATGGGTCGAAGCATCTCTCTTTATTTCAGAACTTAGGCCGCGCAATGCCAGATAATCGCAAACGCAATCGCGAACCCGACGAACCACGCGTAATCATAAAGCCGGACGAAGAACGCCGAGACGCTCGTTGCATCAATGATTTCCACGGTGACAAGAAACCCCCGGAAGATTCGGCAACACCGCGACGAGAATGACAAAATTACAGGTACATATTTTTATCGACGTGAAAAAGGCAGGCCGCCTGAGGAACCGAGCCGGAGCGAATGCGAGCGACAAGTTGTTCGTCGCTAGTTACATACCCGGCATACGGAACAAAGGATTTTATTGACCGCTCTCTGCTGTACCATCATCCTCGCGGAATGAAAAAATCCCTAATCCTCATTGCCGGCACCGCGCTGTTCGCGGCGTGGGCTGGTCTCTGCTCTGCACAAAGCGACGCGCCTTACACCGAAGGCACCGTCTGGCAAATAACCATGGTCAAAGCCAAGTACGGCATGGGCGATGAATACCTCAAAGGCCTCGCCACGACCTTCAAAGGCACGCTCGACGAAGCCAAGAAACAGAACCTCATCATGGATTATAAAATCCTGCTCGGTGATGCCGCCACACCGCACGACTTCGACATTCTGCTGATGGTCGAACAGAAGAACATGGCGTCGTTCGATAACGCACGGGAAAAGTTCGATCCGATCGCCAGAAAAATCGAGGGCACACCCGACCAGCAGCGCGCCACCGCGACCAAGCGTCTGGAAATTCGTGAGATCATGGGCAACAAGCTCATGCGCGAAATCACGCTGAAGTAATTCCGCCTGCTCGATCAATTCGCTTTTGCCGCCGGTGGTTCGAATCGATCACCGGCGGCAATTTTTCGACGCACGCGATTTTCGATCCAACTGTTGGTAGATCGAGAATCGCGATGAACGGCCCTCCCGCTGCGCGTCTTATTTTTTCAGCTCGATGTCGAGCCCGTGTGTTTCCGTTTTCCCAACATTTTCCACGGTATGTGTCTCGGCATCGTGCCAGACGACCTGGCCGGCCTTACCCGTGACGGTTTCCGTCTTGCCGTCGGCCAGCGTGAACTTCATCGTCCCACCCGTAAATGGATAAATCACATGGTTGGGATGCGAATGCATGGGAGTCGTCTCGCCCGGCTTGAGGTGGTAATCCAAAATGCGCACCTGTTTGTTGTTAAAGAGCACCTTGTAATGTGCGCGATCGACCTTCACCGGGTCTTGAGCTTTTGCCGTCGCTAACGCCTGGATCGAGATACAAACGATTGGGATGAACTTCTTCATGATTATTGCCTCCTATTTCCTTCGTAGGCGAGTAACGCCTTAAGGTTGACGATCTCTTGCCGCTTCCCGGCAAGCGTAAAATTCTCACACCGCAGAAGCGAATTCCTGCGCGTCAGCCGCAAACTCGAAATCTTGCGCTCGCAGGTCGCAAAAACGCTTCGGCGTGGCGCGCAAGCAGCTTCTTGTCCGATCGTGCCGCACCCGATTTCCTTTCGACAGAACCTGCGAAGATGCGGACAAGCAGCGCTCTTCTGCCTGCTCGTGCTCTTCACTTTTGTCGCCACGTCGTCCGACGCAGAGGAGCAAAAACCTCGCGGGCGCCACGCCGAAGAGGCGATCGTTGCGCTCCAGCCGTTCTCTCTGGATAAACCAGCGCCTGTTCGCCTCGCGTATTACGCGCCGCGCGCCATCCCGCGCGCCGAAGCAGTTGCACAAGATAATGACGAAACGGACTCGGTTTCCAAGATCGACAATGACGCCGCGCGTCCGGTTATTAGCGGCAGGCGCGCTATCTTGCGCAACGGGATCGCCTACGCACCAGCGAACGCTCCGGCAACCGTCAAGTCCGCGATTTGGGCGGCGAACTCTCTCCGCCGCAAACCGTATGTTTGGGGCGGTGGCCACGGGTCGTTCGACGATTATGGCTACGACTGTTCCGGCGCCGTTTCCTTCGCCCTTTATCACGCCGGGCTTCTCGGCGCGCCGCTCCCATCGAGCGATTTTCTCCGTTATGGCGAACGGGGCCGTGGAAAATGGATCACAATTTATGCGCGGCCCGGCCACACCTTTGCCATTATTGCCGGCCTGCGCCTCGATACGACCGATCTACGCTACGGCACCGACATTGGCCCACGCTGGCGCACGGACTTTCGCGACACTCGCGGCTTTGACGCGCGTCACCCCATCGGCTTGTAACAATCGCTGCCGCGCAATTCACGGTATTCTTTGCGGCAGCTCGAGCCGTCTCCGCCAAACAATAATCGCACCGATCAGAGTCGTGATTACGAGTCCGATCCCGAACTCGTCGATAATATACTTGGTTATGCCAGTGTTTTTCGTAAGGGGCGAGAGAATGGATTGAATAAAGAGGTTGTGACTGCCATGGAAAATTGCCGCCGGCCAAAGACTGCCCGAACGCAGTGTCAACCACGTCAGGATAAAACTGGAGGCCACCACCATGATCGTGAAACAGATCAAGCCATACCAGGCAGGAGTTCCGGCGTTGTAATCGGCGAAGAGCAGAATTGGATAATGATAAACGGGCCACATTAAACCGCTGATGACTGCGGTTCCCGAGAAACCGACCACTTTCGATAATTCCGGCACGAGAAAGCCGCGCCAGCCGATCTCTTCTCCGAGCGCGCGCGACATTTTGCCGATCATCCCGAGCGTCGCCGTCAACAGAACGAAAAGCGCGAGCAGGAGGCTTGGCGGAAGATTCACCCAAGCGAATTGCTCTGCGATTTTTTTGGCAAGATCGACATCGTAAAAGCCGCCAAGACCGGTGAGCCAGACAATGAGGTACACTGGCAGGGCATAGCCGATCGGGATGATATAAGCCAGCCAGGCATAGCGGGCGCCGCTCCAGGTCCACGGCAAATCACCAATTCTTTCGCGAAAGATTCTTTTCGTCGCAAAAGCAGCCAGCGCCGGGCTCCACATCGCGCCAGTGACGTAGAGAAAGTTGCCCGCATCCATTCTGCCGGCGTGCAAAACGAAAGCGTCGAACACGCCGCTGAAAAGCATCGTCAGCGTGTAAAACACCGCGATCTTCTTCCAAACCCGGCCCTGCGCTTCATTCACGTCGTCGACTGTATCAACAAGTAAGCTTTTTAAGCGTGCAAAAAAAACGAGCTTGCCTCAGAAGAGACGCCATGAACTTCACCAAAAACATCGGTATGCTGCTGCTGGCAATTTATCTCATCCTCGTTGGCATCGTGGCGCTCATCCCCTCGATTGCCATCCCCGGGATAATAATGGGGATTCTCGCCCTCGCGGCCGGCATCTTTATTCTCATCGGCAGGTAATTGATTCGCTCGCTCCCGCTCGCTCACCCTTGCGGGCTGCCTGTCCATGTCGCTCGGCTCCCCGCCTGAGGCGGGCTCCATTGTCGATCTTAGGCCAATTTAAAATCGCGCACCGACGTCGCCGCATCTGACAGCCATTCGCTACTTGTTTGGGCCGCACTTAGCTGCATCCTTTTCGGGTGCAACTGTCGCGCAAAATCGAGAAGCTGTTCTCCTATGAACTGCTCGAGAGCTTTTGGGAGCACGTCTGCCGCTGGACCCATCCGGTAAACACACGGCGGATCCTGGCGACGCTTGATCAGGCAGAGTTTGCCAAACTGCGCGAACGGTGCCCGTATCGGCCAAATGCACGAAGGATCAACCGCTACGAAGACGCGGCTTACCGGCTCGGGGTCAATGTGGAACGCGCCCAAGACCTTTGGCTGGATCGCACCCCGCCATTACGCATTCTCGATCTCGGTTGCGGCGCCGGTTATTTTCTCCACGTTTGTCGATACTTCGGACATCAAGGGCTCGGCCTTGATACCGACGATGAGCCGCTTTTCCGCGGCGCGACCGATCTTTTGGGCGTGCGTCGCGTGATATCAAAAATCCATCCGCAAGTCCCCCTGCCCGATCTCGGAGAAAAGTTTGACCTCGTGACGGCGCATCGCGTTTGTTTTCATCGCATAGATCGCGCGGCGGACGATGACTGGAACGAGTGGAAGCCGCCAGACTGGAAATTTTTTATCGACGACGTCCGGGCGCGATTTCTCAGGCCGGATGGCCGTTTGCTCCTGGAGTTCAATCCGCGCCGCGACGGATCTTCGTTTTTCACGCCGGAGCTGCGCGCTCTTTTTTTAGCGCAAGGCGCGCGCATCTTCCGCTCGAAAGCGCTGTTTTCCGTCGATCCGAAAGTCCGCCCGCAATTCAAACAGACAGGACGGTAGGGCGCGACTCTGTCTAGCCGACGAGATGATTCTACGGCTCCGCAGAGCGTCGCCCTACCGCCGTTACTACAGTTTCCAATCCGAGCAATCCCAACCGAGCAACTGCTCGAGCGTTGCGATGTCGTCCGCGAAAATGTTGTAAAGAAAAAGTCGCTCCTCCCAATTCATCGCACGCTGGTACGGCACGACGTTTCTGTCCTTACTGCGGAACGATGGAAGTGGTTTCACACCTAAAAATGAAAAGATTGAATCCAGTGTTTCGCGCTGCTCCTGTCGAAATTTTTCAAACTTGATAATCATCATTTGTTCTCGTGAAAAAAATCGAAAGAAGCGCTCGAGGTGCTGCACGTAAAATCCTCGATCGACATAGGCGAAGCGGCGGGCTTCCCGAGGCGGCGCGCCGGCAACCCGTGATTTTTCCTTCTTCACCGCGTCGAGTAAATCGAGCGGCTCGCGACCTTTGAATCGTTGCATGTTCCAATGGGCAAAAGCGCGCTCGACTGGATTTCGCAGGAGCACGAGCAGTTTAATTCGCGGATTGTAATTCCAAATCCGCTCAGCCGCCGGTTTCCAATACAAGTAGCTTGGCGTGCATTCACCCGCGATTGTCGACCTTGGCAGCAACGGGAAATGTCGATGTAACAATTCATAATCGACCGGACCCGAAAACAGGCCGTCGTCGTCGAAGAAATGCATTTCCTCCTGATCGCCCATCGTAATCCGCGGATGTTTTTCTAAAAAATAATGCAGCGCCGTCGTTCCCGATTTTTGCGCACCAGCCAGGATAAAATCCAATTTGTCGATCTTGCGTCGCCGTCCGATTCCAAACATCGCTACCACTTATAATCAAAGGCAGAGAGTTGTCGCGTTCTCACCGACGCTTTATGCTGGCCGATGTCCAAAGTTCTTGCGACTCCATCCCGACCAATTCTCGTTGCTCTCGCCTGCACGCTTATCGTCATCTTCCCTGCGCGCGCAACTCCGGGGGCAGCGGTTCTTTTGTTTCCGCAAACGGACTCACGCTCACGAATCATCACGTCGGTCTCGACACGCTGCAAAAAATCAGCAGCCAGGAACACAACTACGTGCGCGACGGTTTCTACGCGAAAACGCAGGCGGGCGAAGTCAAAGCGACTGATCTCGAGCTTAATGTGCTGATGTCGACCGAAGACGTGACCGCGCGCGTGAATGGCGCCGTGAAAGCCGGCCTGTCTCCTGACGCCGCATCGGCCGCGCGCGCGAGCGCGATTGCCCAGATCGAGAAGGAAAGCAAAGAGAAAACCGGGCTCCGTTCCGATGTGGTGACGTTGTATCAAGGCGGCGTGTATCATCTTTATCGCTACAAACGCTACGATGATGTGCGGCTCGTTTTTGCGCCGGAACAGCAGATGGCATTTTACGGCGGCGATCCCGACAACTTCGAGTATCCGCGCTTCGATCTCGATATCTGCTTCTTCCGTGTTTATGAGAACGGGCAGCCGGCCAAGATCGAAAACTTTCTCAAATGGAATTCGCGCGGACCGGGCGATGGCGAGCTGACGTTCGTGAGCGGCAGTCCGGGCAAAACAGATCGACAACTGACTGTGGACGAACTTGCGGACAAGCGCGACCGAGAGGTCCCGAACTGGCTCGGGATTTTCAACCGCCGTGAAGTAATGCTCAACGCCTGGAGTCAGCGCTCATTCGAAAATGCCCGACGTGCGCGCGATGACCTCTTCGGCGACCAAAACAATCGTAAACGCTATGACGGTTACGTCGCGGCGCTTTTCGATCCGGAGATTTGGATGTCGATCCAGGCGCGCGAGCAAAAATTGCGCGCTGCGATCGCGCGCGATCCGAAGTTAAGACCGACATCTGCGGCTTACGACCACATCAAGAAAGCGCAAACCGAGATCGTGAGAATTGCGCCGCGTTACGATTATATCGAACAGGAGCGGCCGATTACCGTCGGTTACCGCGGACCGCGCGCGTTCTACGGAACTTTGTTCAAATACGGGCGCTTGCTTATTCGTGCGATCGACGAACGCGCCAAGCCGAACGGCAATCGCATCGCGGAGTTTCGCGACAGCGCGCGTGAATCGCTCGAGCTCGATCTTTTTTCCACTTCCCCGGTCTATGACGATTACGAAATTCTGCGATTAACCGATTCGCTGACCGATTTTGCCGAGAAATTCGGGGCGAACGATCCGCTGGTTAAACAAGTTCTCGCCGGCAAATCGCCGCACGCCCGCGCCGTCGAGTTGGTTTCCGGAACGAAGCTAAAAGATGTCGCGTTCCGCAAAGACCTCTACACAAAAAATGCGAAGGCGTTGTCCGCCGCGCATGATCCGATGCTCGATCTCGCGCGATTTGTCGATGAACCGGCCAGAAATGCGCGAAAAATCCACGATGCGCAGGAGGAGATTAAAAAACAGGCCTACGGAGAAATTGCCCGGAGACGCTTCGCGGCCGAGGGAACGAGCAACTATCCCGACGCGACATTTACGTTGCGATTATCCTATGGGACCGTCCGCGGCTACGAGGAAGATGGGAAACAGATTTCCTCGTTCACAAATTTCGAGGGTTTGTATCAACGCGCCGCCGAACACGAGAACAAACCGCCGTTCGATCTGCCGCAGCGTTGGATCGACAAGAAGTCTAATCTCAATCTTTCAACCAAATTCAATTTCGTTTCCGACGCTGACATCATCGGCGGGAACAGCGGCAGTCCGGTCGTGAACAAAGCCGGCGAATTCGTTGGCATCATTTTTGATGGCAACATTCAATCGCTCGTCCTCGATTGCATTTTCAGCGACAAACAAGCTCGCGCGGTGTCGGTTGATTCCGCCGCCATCACCGAAACGCTGCGCAACGTTTACGACGCGCAGCCGCTGGTTGACGAACTAACCGCCCCGAAATGAGAACCGGACGCGAGTCATGAGCGTCGCGGCGAATCGCAAGCTGTTGCTCGATGTTTTCCGCGCGATCGAGCAACGTGACGACAAAAGATTCCGCGAACTGTTGCATCCCGATTTTGCGCTTCACTGGCCGCCATCGCTTCCTTACGGCGGAAGCAAGGCGCGCACCTGGAGTGAAACATGGGAACCTCTTCAACCCGGCGAGACGGAGCGAAGGATGGATCCCCGCGTCGTGGCTGCAAGCGAGGATGAAGGCGTAGTTCTTTGGCGACAGCGCGGAGTCAGCCCGTCAGGAGAACGATTTGAGGGCGAGGCGCTCGGCCTTTATCAAGTCCGTGAAGGAAAGCTCGCCCGTGCCCAGATGTTCTACTTCGATACCGCGGCGGTGGCGTCCTTCTTGATGAAAGCCAGCGAGCAAGCTGATCGGCAGTCTGTTACCTGATCAGGAAAACGATGCACAAGTTTAAGGCGCAAACGCGCGCTCGCGGATGAATTATCGAGCGGGAAATAATTCTGTTGGGCAGACGTATCGCCTGCCGCACCATTTTATTCGGCAACCGAAGCGGTTGCCTTGCAATTTCACGACAGTTGTTTAAGCAGCGTTTTCCAGCGCGCCCAAGCGTCGTCGCGCGCTTTTTTGTTTGCCTCGTTTGCGTTCGGCATTTCGCCTTCGCGCATAAAGCCGTGGCCGGCGCCTTTGTAAATCACCGGCTCGTATTTTTTGCCGGCCGCTTTCATTAGCTGTTCCACTTTAGGAATGGTCGCGTTGATGCGCTCATCGTTCTCACCGTAGAACCCGAAAACCGGACACGGAATGTTCGCGACCTTTGACCCCTCGTCTGGCGCGGGCCGAAATCGACCATACTGCTCCATAAGCCCCGACAAGGTAAGCCCCGCCAACCCGTAAAATGAATACGCCGCTTGCAATTTTGGATTTTCATTCGCGTAAGCGAAGGTCACTCCCCCGCCCCAGCAAAATCCGCAGACCGCGAGTACTCCATTGCCCGCAGGAATTCTTAGCGCGTAATCCGAAGCCGCATCCAGATCGGCTTTGATTTGTTCGGGCGACAATGCCGAGATCGCTTTGCGCGCTTCATCGCCATCCGAATAGGCTTGCCCGGACAAAAGATCGGGCGCAATTGCGATGACGCCATTCTCGGCGAGCTGGTCGCAGATGCCACGCACCCAGTCAGTCAGCCCAAAGATCTCGTGAATCACAATAACGACCGGCGTTTTCTCTTTCCGCTCCGGATAAACGACGAAGGCTTTGATCGTGCGATCGCCGGATCTGAGATCGACCCACTCACCGTGACGCGGCGATTTGTTGAGCCGTTCTTTCGCCCAATCCTGCGCCTGAGCGTTACAAATAGGGTCGCACATGATTATCGCGAACAATGTCGCGATGAGAAATCTTCCTCCCGCGCGTCGTTGTTCCATCGAATGTGATTGTCGATCTTAGCGATAACTAGGATGCAGCTATGTCGTCGCTGCGGCTTTCCCCTTCCCGATCAACCCGTCAATGCTCCAGCGTCCAGCGCCATAAAACACGACGAACAAGAAAAACCAGCAATAGAAGATAGCCAGTTCGCCTTTGTTCGAGACTTGTGGTCCGGCGCTCGAAATCGGAAAAAACTTCGCCATCGGAGTTGGGGCGTTGGCCACGTGAATCATGAAATAAGCCACTGCCATCTCGCCGCTGCAGATGAATGCGGCCAACCGCGTGAGTAACCCAAATGCAATAAGCAAGCCGCCGACAAGTTGAATCCAACCGCCGACCTGCATCATCATGTTGTCTGAACCGGGCATCCCGCCGAACATGCCCAGCACTAATTGCCCGCCGTGAGAGGCAAACATCAAACCGACGATCAGCCGCGTAATGCAATAAAACGGATCCGCAAATCGATTGAGAGAGTTCATGGTCGTTTAGGCTGAAGGATGTCGATCTTGCCTGTCAAGCTTGCAGCAGCGGTCGTTGACCGCGACCTGGGTCAGCGACCCCGGTTACAACTATGCCGCCTTTTTTTCGTGTTGCGCATGCTTGGCCCGACGTTTCGTTGATTCGCTTTCTCCCAAAAGCTCACCCCTTCGGGCTGCCCGTCCATGTCGCTCGCGTCCCCGCGGCTCCATTGTCGATTGTTTCTTCGCAACGCCGGTTTTCTCCAGGCTTTGCTGCAAGACTGAAACAAGGTCGATCACTTTAGTCGCTTGTCTTTTCGGCTTTGGTTTTTCTTCGATCTCTTTGCCACCCGCTTCAACCTTCTCCTCGATCACTTCCATAAGCGCTTCGCGATATTCGTTATGATATTTCTCGGGATTCCATTTCGCGCTCATGCTGTCGATCAACGATTTGGCCATGTTCATCTCACGTTTGCCGACCTCCACCTTTTTTGGAACATGCAGCTTTTCCGTGTCCGCGAGTTCGTCGGCGAAATGCATCAGTTCGAGGACGAGCGCGCCATCTTCCGGTTTTACCCCGGCGAGATATTCCCGCGTTTTGATCACAACCTTGGCGATACCGACTTTCTTGCTGTCTTTTAAGGCGTCACGCAAAAGGGCATAAGCTTTGTCGCCGCCTTTCTGCGGCTCGAGATAGTACGGCTTGTAAAAGAACATCGGATCGATTTCATCGACGTGGACAAAATCCTGAATGTCCACGGTCTGTGTCGCTTCCAGGTCGACGCGCTCAAAATCCTCATCCTTTAGCACGACGAATTTCCCTTTCTCGTACTCGACTGAGATCGCCTTTGCGCAAGAGTCGAAACTTCAGCTCCTCTTTCCTGGTCGCCGGATACAAGGCGATCGGAATGTTGACCAGTCCGAAACTGATGCTGCCTTTCCAAATCGCGCGCATAATCGCAACTATTTCGCGTCTCGCACCGCAAATGGGTGGATGAGATTGCACTTGTAGCGGCGGTCTGTGACCGCCGACCCCGTGCGTGCGAATGTTATTTCGGCGCTCATAGAACGCCGCTACAGCGATCGTCGATCTTAAGCCGCGAGCTCGAGCTCCGCGCGCGGAATTCCGCGGAGTTCGAACAGGCGAATGAGCGTCTCTTCAATCAGGTTGTTCGGACAGGATGCGCCGGCAGTGATGCCGATGACGGCCCGGCCGTGTGGCAGCCAATTTCTCGCGATGACTTCGCGCTTCTCATGCAAATCGTAATGCTTGATCTCGTCGCGCGAGAGCAGGCGCGAGGCGTTGAGCACAAAATAGGTGGACAACTTTTCCTCGCCCATTTCGGCGAGGTGCGAAGTATTCGAGCTGTTGTAACCGCCCACGACGAGCAAAAGATCCAGCGGGACATTCAGCAACTCACGCAATGCATCCTGGCGTTCCTGGGTGGCGCCGCAAATGGTGTCGAAAAACCTGAAGTTTTTTGCCGCCAGTTCCGGACCGTCACGATCGGCAATCGCCTGCCGAACGCGTCGCTGCACTTCCTCGGTCTCGCCACGTAACATGGTGGTTTGGTTCGCCACGCCGACGGTTTGCAAATGCACGTCGGGATCGAAACCGGGAGAGTAAGCGCCGCGAAATTTGTCGAGAAACGCCTGCTTATCCCCGCCGTACCGGATGTAATCGCAAACATAATCGGCATCGGCCAGCGTGAGCACGACGAGGTAATGACCTTTGCCATCGCCGAGAGCGCGCGAGCTGGTCGCCTTGGTCTCTTCGTGTTCAGCTTTGCCATGAATGATCGACGTGGCTGATTCACTGGCGTATTTGCGCACGCGCTTCCACACGCTCATCACGTCGCCGCACGTGGTATCGACAATCTGGCAGCCGCGTTCCCTAATCTGTTGTTGGATCGACAATTCGGTTCCGAAGGCCGGCACGATTACGACGTCATCAGGGCCGAGATCGGAAATGTCCGCCTGCTTATTATTGCCCGTCAGATTCTTGATTCCTAACGAGGAGATCTGTTCGTTGACCTCGGGATTGTGAATGATCTCGCCAACAATGAAGAGGCGGCGGTCCTTGAAAACTTTACGAGCGGCATAGGCGAGATCGATGGCGCGTTCGACGCCATAACAAAACCCAAATTGTTTTGCGAGACGGACGGTCGTGCTGCCGACTGAGATAATTCCGCCCGCGCGCCGGATTTTTTCAACAATATCGCTGCGGTAATGGGACTCGACCTGCTCCTGGACCGCGGCCATTACGTCCGGCGTGCGCAAGTTCACTTTCTCGCGCGCCGTCGTGCCGCTGGAAATAAGGTTCGTGCTCACAAAAAATCGCAGGCGCCGGCCCGCGTTTCCAAAACTATTCCAAAAGCTGCCCGCTCGGTTTGGTGAATGCCGCGTCCGTAATCATTAAACGCGGATCGGGATCAGGCGTTTTCGAATCATCCACCCTCTGCACTTTAGGACCGAGAGTGTCGTCCTCCGGTTGCGATGTCGCGATGTTCACCGGCGTGCCGATCTTGACGAGCGCAAAAAACTTCGGCGCAGCCTCCCCGTGCAATCGGATGCAACCGTGCGTCCGCGGGTGCAGATGAACGTAACCCTGATGAAATCCGTAGGCCGGAGCAAACTCACACCAGTAACCCATCGGATAACCGACGTAGCGCCCCGATCCGCCACCGGTGGAAGGAACAACCCGATTGCCCTGCACGCTGAATCCATACGACCCGGAACGTTTGCGTTCCTGTTTTGAATAGATCGTGAAGTTGCCCTTCGGCGTCGGCTTGTCGGAAATACCAACCGAACACGCCACCGCCATCAGGGAACGATCGCCCTCCATCACATAAATATTTTGCTTCGACAACGAAACCTTCACCCGCACTGCCGCTGGATCGTGCGGGCGATAAGCCGTCACATGATACGCTTTGCCCCCGGCCAGCCGCGCGGTTTCGCAACCGGTCAGGAGCGAGAGCGCACCGGCACCAGCCAGCAAGATGAGTCGGGAAACACCTCTCATACGTTGCATACTGGAAAAGCATGGCGGCACTTTGTCAACCATCGCAGACCTCTGGCGGCCCAACTGTCGATGTAACGGCCGACGGCGCATTGTCCGGTTGAAGAAGTGCGTCGAATCGCACCCATGTGTGCGCGTAAAACGGATATTTGCGGCGGGCGTTGAGCGGCCGGAAGCGCCAGTGTTTGTACATCCAGAGCCAGGGCGCGGGATTTTTGCGCACGTAAGGCTCGAACGAATTCCAACACGCTTGCGCGATCTGTTGCAGCGTCATCGCTTCCGTGTTGTCGATCTTGTCATGAAAAACCACTCGGTAACGACCGCCCGCGAGTGGCTCGCAATGCACCGGGATGATCGGCACGCCGGTTTGCTTATGCAGCCACGCATGCGCTGAAGTCACGCTGGTCTTTAGCCCAAAGCAATCAATGGCCACGGCGCCTTGATCTGGCGGCACCGTAAGATCGACCAGCAAAGCCGTGCGTCCTTTTCGCCGCAGCACTTTGTAAAGGCGAATGATGCCGCGCTCGCGCGGGATCATCTCGTGCCCGGATTGTTCGCGGATTTTTTTGAAGATCGGATCGAGCAGTGAGTTTTTGAATTCCTGAGTGATGATCGTCCCGGTCAACCCCGAGTAACCACTCGCGAGACTGAACCATTCAAAATTGCTGTAGTGATAACAAGCAGTGATGAAGTTGCGCTCTGGTCCGGTCGCTCGGTCGATTTCCTCCAAGTTTTCGAACTCGATGTAATCGCGAAAATTTTCGCGTGACAATCGCGGGCTCCACAAAAGATCGAGCGACGTTCGCGCGAAATGCTGAAACGATTGGCGAACGATTTTGCGCTGCGTAGCGATCGGCAATTCGTCGCCGAAGGCAACGTCCAGATTGCTCAGCGCGACCTTGCGGCCATGTCGATCAAAGATCGACATGACAAATCCGAGAATGCGCGCGAGGCGGAAGCAGGCTTTGCGGGAGAGCAATGGAACTAGTTTTGCCGTGGCGTGAAGACCGGCCCATTCCAGTCGGTAGCGAAATTTTTTCCATCGCCTGCGCATCGCGATTCTATACACGCGTCTCGCGCGCCTCGCTACTTAACGACACGACCGCAAGTGCGCATTGTTTCACCAGGTCCGATTGACTTGACTCTGTTCGATTCTAGGTTGCAAATGCGCGCGCTCGCGCGCCGCGCGAATCGTGAAAAGCGTCCTTTTTGTCTGTACGGGAAACATTTGCCGCAGTCCCATCGCGGAAGGGCTGTTTCGCCGTTTGCTCGGAAATCGTAAAGACATCGGGGTCGCCTCGGCGGGTGTGCATGCAGTCCGTGGCCAACCGCCGAGTCTATATGCCGTGCAAGTTTGCGAAGACGAAGGCGTGGACATCAGCCATCTTCGCAGCCAGCCGTTGACGGCCACGCTGATCGATCGTGCCACGCACATTTTTGCCATGGCCGGGGCGCATCTGGAAACAATCCACATGCTCTTCCCGCAGGGCGCTGAAAGATCCTTCCTGCTCCGTGAATTTGAAGAGCCGGACACGACAGTGTGGCGCGATGTGCCGGATCCGATCGGACTTGGCCGCCAGGTTTACGAAGTCTGTGCACAAACCATCAAAAACGCTTTACCCAGCGTCCTTGCCTTCGTAGAACAAAGCGAGCTTGCGCCAACTTCGCGCGGCAGTGGGGCTTCTTCTTATCTCATGAGCGATCTACCGCGTCAGATTCAAACCGAACCCGGTGGATCGACATCGTCGGCTGGCTCGAGTGGTGGTCTGCGCCGGGTTGATCCCGAAATTTTCGATGCGATCAGCGCCGAAGAAAAGCGGCAACGCGAAAATATCGAACTGATTGCGTCGGAAAATTTCACGAGCCGTGCGGTGATGGAAGCGCAAGGCAGCGTCCTGACAAACAAATACGCGGAAGGTTATCCGGGCAAACGCTGGTATGGCGGCTGTGAGAATGTCGATGTTGCGGAGCAACTCGCGATCGATCGGGCCAAGCGATTGTTCGGAGCCGAACATGTGAACGTGCAGCCGCACAGCGGCGCGCAGGCCAACATGGCGGTTTATTTCGCCGCGATTAAGCCGGGCGACAAAATCCTGACGATGAATCTTGCGCACGGCGGGCATCTCACCCATGGGCATCCGGCAAATTTTTCCGGCAAATTTTATCAAGTCACGCATTACGGCGTGGACGAAAAAAACGAACAGATCGATTACGATGCGCTGCAAAAGCAAGCCGAGGAAGTGCGTCCGGTCATGATCACCGCGGGAGCGTCAGCGTATCCGCGCACGCTCGATTTCCCGCGGCTGCGCCGAATCGCCGATTCAGTCGGCGCGATTCTTTTCATCGACATGGCACACATTGCGGGGCTGGTGGCCGGCGGCCAGCACCCGAGCCCCATCCCGCATGCCCAATTTGTCACGACCACGACGCACAAGAGCTTGCGCGGACCGCGCGGCGGCATTGTTCTGTGCGAGGAAAAATTCGCCAAGCAAATCGATTCAACGCTTTTTCCCGGAGTGCAGGGCGGCCCGCTTATGCACGTGATCGCAGCGAAAGCGGTTTGTTTTCACGAAGCGCTCCAGCCGCAGTTCCGCGAATATCAGCGTCAGGTGGTTGTGAATGCGAAAGCGCTCGCCGCCGGAATTGCCAAGCACGGTTATCGCATCGTTTCCGGCGGCACCGACAATCACCTCATGCTCGTCGATCTTCGACCGAAGGAGATTAACGGCAAGGAGGCGCAGGACGTTCTCGATTGCGCTGGCATCACCGTGAACAAGAACGCGATCCCCTTCGACACCTATCCAATTTTCAAACCGGGTGGAATCCGCATCGGCACGCCAGCTGTGACCACGCGCGGCATGAAAGAAGAGGACATGCTCGAGATTGCGGACTTGATCGCAGAAGCGCTGGAGAAGCGAGCGGACGCAGGTGCACTGGAGCGCGTACGCGCGAAAGTGCGCGAGTTAACGCGAAGATTTCCGATTCCCTCGTAGTTGTAGCGGCGCTCTATGAGCGTCGCATCACTGGCCGGCGGTCATAGACCGCCGCTAGAGAAGATTCGCCTTACATAATCTCCGGAAATCTGCGTAATTTGCGGACGCTCCAACGATGAACCGGACTAGCGAACAACAGCAAACAAATCCGTTGCGCGAAGGTCTGTCCAACCGCGCCGTGCCACAGCTGTGCAGCATCGTGATTTTCGGCGCGACCGGCGACCTCACTCATCGCAAGCTCATCCCCGCTCTCTACAATCTCGCGGCCGACGGCGAGCTGCCGCCCGCGGTCGCGGTCGTTGGCTTTGCGCGTCGCGAAAAAAGCGATGACGAATTTCGACGCGAGCTCGAGGACGCGACACGAAAATTCTCCCGGCAAACGGTGCGCGACGAAATCTGGAAAACTTTCGCGCAATCCATTTTTTATCACCAGAGCGAATTTGAAGACGAGTCCGGCTACAAAAGTTTGGCGCAACGTCTGGACAAGATCGACAAGCAGCGGGGGACACGCGGCAATCGTCTTTTTTATTTCGCGGCCGCGCCTGATCAGTTCGAACCGATCCTGAAAAACTTGAAGGCGGCAGGTTTGAACAAAACGTGCGAAGGGAGCTGGGCGCGGGTTATCGTCGAAAAACCGTTCGGAACCGATCTTGCGTCCGCGCGCGAACTCAATCGCATCGTCCGCAATTCTTTCGCAGAAGAACAAACCTATCGGATCGATCATTTTCTCGGGAAAGAAACAGCCCAGAACATTCTGGTGCTGCGCTTTGCGAATGCGATCTTCGCGCCGCTTTGGAACAGGCACTATGTCGATCATGTCCAGATTACCGCCGCGGAAACGCTCGGAGTCGAAGGTCGCGCCGGTTACTACGAAGGCGCGGGCGCGTTGCGCGACATGGTGCAGAATCATTTGCTCCAACTGCTCTGTCTCGTCGCGATGGAGCCGCCCACCGATTTGAGCGCCGATAGCATCCGTGATGAAAAAGTGAAGGTCGTTCGTTCGCTTCGCCGTTTTTCTCAGGGTGAAATCGCCTCGGCCGTTGTGCGCGGCCAGTACGCGCAGGGGGCGATCAACGGCAAATCGGTCGCCGGTTACCGGGAGGAAGAAAAAGTCAAAACAGATTCCACAACGGAAACGTTCGTGGCCTTGCGTTTGTACATCGACAACTGGCGCTGGTCAGACCTCCCGATTTACATGCGCGTCGGGAAACGGCTTCCCAAATCGGGCACTGAGATTTCCGTGCACTTCAAAAAAGCGCCCGCCGTTTTGTTTAACAAGGAAGCCGTAACACTCGACCAAAACGTACTCGTTATTCGGATTCAGCCGGATGAAGGAATTTCATTGCGCATGCAGGCAAAAATGCCGGGCACCAGCTTCCGCATCCAGCCGGTGAAAATGGATTTTCATTACGGAACTTCGTTCGGCAAAGCCAGCCCGGAGGCATACGAACGTTTGCTGCTCGATGCCATGAGTGGCGATGCCACTCTCTTTGCCCGGCGCGATGAAGTCGAGGAAGCGTGGGCTTTTATCGACATCATTGAAAATGCGTGGGTCGCGAAAAAAGATGCGCCTGATTTGTTTTTTTATCCGGCCGGCTCGTGGGGCCCGGAAGAAGCCGACGATCTACTCGCGCGCGATGGACGCGCCTGGAGGAGATTGTGACGTATGCCTGCAATCGCTGAAAATTATTCGCTCGGGCTCGCTGTCGAGATCGGCAAAATCGACAAGGAGCTGAAAAAGCTTTGGGCAGAGAGCGAAGGCTCGATGACCCGCGCGTCGCTGATTAATCTTGCCATTTACAGCGAAGCGCCCGGCTCGCTCGAAAAGAATACGCAGATCATCGCGAAGATCGCGGAGAATCACGCTTGCCGCGCGATTGTCATTGGCGCGAATTGCAAAGCGAAGGAGAATCGTGTTGAAGCTTGGCTCAGCGCGCACTGCCACATCAGCCGTGCCGGGGGCAAAAAGATCTGCTCCGAGCAGCTCTCATTTCGACTTGAAGGGCCTTGCACGAATCTGATGCCCAGCATCGTTTTCTCGCATCTCGATTCGGACCTGCCTTTTTATCTTTGGTGGCAAGACGAATTTCATGACCCGATGGACCCTCAGCTATGGGCGTGGGTCGACCGGCTCATTTACGACAGCCAAACGTGGAGCAGTTTTGCTGCACAAATGCGGCTCGTCGAGACGGCGCAGCAAGAGGCACGACAGCGCGTCGTGCTTTGCGATTTGAATTGGACGCGGCTGGACAAAGTCCGTTTTGCGATCGCGCAATTTTTCGATCATCCGGCCTCGCACCATCATTTCGCCGAAATCGAAAGCGCGCGGATTGATTTCGCGCCCGATTTCAGATCGACCGCGGTGCTTTTGGCCGGTTGGCTCGCGGCTCAATTAAACTGGCGTGCCGAGAAAACGAGAGATGAGAACAGACTGAAGTTTAGCGACTCGCCCCGACGCAAGATCGACATCGAACTGCGCGAGCACTCCGGTGAACCGATCGGTCGCATCATTCTGAACTCGCGCGACATAGAATTTATTGTTGCGCCCGCGAAGTGCGGCGATCTGCTGGAAGTTTCGCGCGGCAACCCGGGCGACAAACGAATGTCACAATTAATGCCGGCGCAAAGTAACGATCCAGTGGAGTTGATGAGCCAGGAGCTGATGCGCGGCGGACCGCACAATGTTTATCTGCGCGCGGTCAACTGCGTTCGCGATCTGCTTTGAGATTGTCGATCTTCGAATCGGCGAGCTCTTCGAAAATCCGAATTAGCGACCGCGCATTTTTGTCGATCGAGAAAAGCTCGCGGGCGCGCTTCTGTCCCTGCTCACCCAAGCGCCGCGCGAGTGAAAGATCGACGATCACTTTTTCAATGGCGCGGCCGAGCGCACCGGCATCGTGAGGAGGTACAAGAATTCCCGTCTCATTTTCAATGACCATTTCTGGAATTCCGCCGATCGCGGTCGAAATGACCGGCAATCCCGTCGCCATCGCTTCCATGATTACGGTGGGCAGATTATCCATGCCGCCGTCGGCATCGATCACGCTCGGGAGGACAAAAACTGTTCCCGCCGCCAAATGCTCCGCGATTTCACGTTGCGGTTTTGCCCCGAGCAGCTGGACGTAATTTTGCAGATCGAATCCGTCGATCTGCCGGCGCAACTCTTTTTCGAGCGGGCCTTCGCCAATGATCTCGCAGCGAAATAATTTTCCGCTGTCTTTGAGTACTCGACAGGCGTGGATCAAATCACCGAATCCCTTTTTGTCGATCAAACGGCCGATGGCAACGATCGACGGCGGCGCGGCCGAGAAATCGGCGCGCTGGAATTCAGCGAGATTTAATCCGTTGTAAATGCGATGGATTCGGTCCGCGCGGTCTGGAAAGCGCTCTTTTAAAAACTTTGCTGCGTAGTCGGTCTCGGTAACGATGGCGCGCGCGGCATCGACAAGTTTATCGAGGCCGATTTCGAAGTGTCGCGGCGTGAAAATGTCGTTTGCGTGCGCGGTAAAGCTGAAATTGATGCCGAAGAACTTGTCGATCCAACAAGCGGTGCGCGCGGCGAGACCGGCGAAGTGCGCGTGGACGTGGCGAATTCCGAGATTGGGCAGGCGCAACCCAATATAAATCGCCTGATAAAGACGGAGAAAATCGGTTCGCCGTTCCCATTCATCAAGCGCGGCAACGATCTCTCCCGTTAGGTTTCCCTTTTTCGAAGCTCGATGGACGTCGTCCAACAACTCCTTTTCCCCGGGCAGATAATGGACACGGTTTATAATGCGCTCGTCCCAATCCTGCGGCGGCTCGTCCTTCGGCTTACGAATCGAGAAAATGGGCGGGGTCGAGCCTTGTCGATCCAGCTCAGCGACCTCTCGATAGCAGAAGGTTTGTGAAAACGACGGAAACCGCTCGAAGAGATAAGCGAATTTCGTCATCGATCCCAATTAACGGGGAAAGCGTCTCCTGCAAAGAGCGCAGTGCCAGGCGGCCACGACGCGGAGAGCGTCGCTTCGCACGAGTTCTGCTCCATGGAAAGAATGCTGGAACGAATTCTCACATCATTGGCCGTCATCTTGGTCGTTTGTTTGATTCTGCCCGGTTGTGCACACTTTACCAAAAGCGGACGCCAACAACTCGCCTACGAAAAATACGTGAGAAAATGCAGCTACACGCGCGACCGTCAAAGATCGAAAATGAAAATGCCGCAAATGGCCGTACCCGCTTCCGCGCCTTCGGAGAATAAAGTCAGCGCCGACGTCGTTGATGCTGCGCCTTCGCCACAATCGGTAACGACGAGCGATTCGCAAACCGAGCAATAGCGAATTCGTCAAGTTGGCGCGCGTTTTACCGGGATCGGTTTTCCGGCGTCATTAACCGCGACGTAAGTGAAAACGCCATGCGTGACGCGGAGTTGCTCGCCGGTCATGTAACGCGTCACCCAAACTTCCACAGGAATGGTCATCGAAGTGCGGCCGATTCGCTCGACCCAGGCGTAACACGCAACGGTGTCCCCCACGCGCACAGGATGAAGGAACGACATCCCTTTCATCGCCACCGTGACGACGCGAGCCTGCGACGTTTTCGCAGCGAGAATGCCGCTGCCCAAATCCATTTGCGACATTAACCAGCCGCCGAAAATGTCGCCGTTCCGATTGGTGTCCTTCGGCATCGCGATCGTCTGAATGACAAGCTCGCCTTTCGGTTGATCGACATCGTCCATTCGCGCGGAGAATAACACAACGGAAGAAAATCTGTAGGGGGACGACGTTTTCGTCCCATGGGAAGCGGACAGCTCCCCCTACAGAATCAACATGCAGTCGCCATAGCTGTAGAAACGATAGCGCTCGCGGATTGCTTCCTGGTACGCGGCAAGAACGAAATCCCGTCCCGCGAATGCACACACTAGCATGAGCAGCGTCGAGCGCGGCAG
Source organism: Verrucomicrobiota bacterium (assembly GCA_003219195.1). Lineage (GTDB taxonomy): Bacteria > Verrucomicrobiota > Verrucomicrobiia > Chthoniobacterales > UBA10450 > UBA10450. Next base: position 20,894 of record QHPX01000144.1, on the reverse strand, counting down.
ATGAAAATTCGTGAAAAGAAGATCGACATACCGGAAGCGATAAGGCGGGCAAATGAAAAGATCGGTCGAGCCGGCTTGCGGAAGCAATTTCCCATTTTGACGACGCGCCGATTCCAGCACCCGCACTGTTGTTGTTCCGACCGCGAGAGTCCGTTTTGCATTGTCGATCTTCTCGGCGGCCTCCGGTGAAATAGAAAATTGCTCGGGATGCATGCGATGCGCGCGGATGTTTTCCGATCGCACCGGCAAAAATGTTCCGGTGCCGACATGCAAGGTCACGAATGCATGAGGAATTTCGTCCAGAATTTCCCGGGTGAAGTGAAGGCCGGCGGTTGGCGCGGCCAGCGCGCCGGGCCCGTCGGCAAAAATCGTCTGGTAACGCCTCTCGTCCTCAGCGTCGCTTTCGCGCCCGATATACGGCGGTAAAGGCATTGAACCGCCAGCATAAAGATCGACATCTTCATTTAGGGACACGATGCGCTCGCCCTCGGGCGAGATTTCCTCGACGCGCAAAATCGCATTGTCGATCTTAGAGGTCGCGCCGAGGCGCATTTTTCGCCCAGGTTTGACCAGACATTTCCAGCGCCCCGAACCGATACGTTTCGTAAACAAGAACTCAATCGCGCCGTCATCGGAAAATTTTTTCGCCGAAAGTACTCGGGTGTCGTTCAGAACGAGCAGGTCGCCCGAATTGAGCAGCATTTTTAATTCAGTGAATTGTCGATGTTCGATTGTCTGCGCAGCGCGACGCAGAACCATCATGCGGGACCCGTCGCGGCGCGGAAGCGGTCGCTGCGCGATCAGGTCGGACGGCAGATCATAATCGTAATCCGAAAGTCGCGCATTCATTTCGACATCATCAAAGGATTTGCGGTTGTGCGCAAAATTTTGGATGATCGTCCTGGATGCAGGAACCTGCTCTTGATCTCGTCATCGCGGCGCTGGAGAAAATTCGCGAGACGAGGGATCGATTGCCGCGTGCATCGAGAATCTCGCTCACGCGCCTCGACCGCAGTGTTCCCGACAAGGCCACGCTGCTCGCGCCGGTCCGTGAACGCGTTCGCGTTTGCACCAAGTGTCCGCACCTCGCCTGCTCGCGAACGCAGACGGTTTTCGGCGTAGGAAATCCGGACGCTGAGATCATGTTCATCGGCGAAGCGCCTGGCGCGGATGAAGACGCGCAAGGCGAACCGTTCGTCGGACGCGCCGGACAGCTGCTCACGAAAATCATCAAGGCGATGGGTTTTGCGCGCGAGGACGTTTATATCGCGAACATTCTCAAATGCCGGCCGGATATGCCGCCCGGCTCATTTGGAAATCGGGCGCCGACACCACTCGAGATGCAAACCTGCCGGCCGTATCTGGTCGAACAGATCGACATTATTCAACCGAAGGTCCTGGTCGCGCTCGGCGCCGTGGCCGTCGAAGGCATGCTCGGGATGCGCGGGACGATGCGGGAATTACGCGGCAGATGGCACTCTTACAACGGGACGCCGTTGATGATTACTTATCACCCGGCGTATTTGCTGCGAAACCAGGCACCTTCGGAAAAACGGAAAGTCTGGGAAGACATGCTTCAAGTGCTGGAGCGCCTGGAACGACCGATCACGGAGAAACAACGAAATTATTTTCTGTAGCGGCGCTCTGTGAGCGTCGCATTAATTCGCTCGGCGGTCATAGCTCGCCGCTACAGTTTCGAAAAGCGGCGAAACATCTCGTCAATCTGTGACCGTGCCGCGAGCGTGATGGCGACCGAGGCAATCATCCCGCGCACTTCGCGGCGTTGGACTTTAACCTTGCGCTGCAACGCCGTGCGGCCCGCGTCGCGCAAAAGCGCGACGGTGCGCGCGCCGATCAGCGCCGGCAGAACCGTCGCGGCGCGGACCCGTCGATTTCGAATCGCCCGCGAATATTGCATTCCCGCCGCGAGCCCGCGCTCGGCCTTTTCAGCCCACTTTTGATAGATTGGTTGAAAGCGATCCGGCTCGTGAACAATTTGCGCCGCGCGCATATGGACCGCGGCCAATTCATCCTCCGGAAAATAACATCGTCCGGCTCGAAGATCGGAACCGGCATCGCGCAGGATGTTAATCAACTGAAGTCCCATTCCGTAGCGCTTTCCGAGATCGAGCATCTCGTGTTCGCCCAGCTCTGCGAACTTCGGGAGATGCCGAAAGCAAAGCCGCGTCCAGAATTCCCCGACACAACCCGCGACCAGAAACGTGTATTCATCCAGATCGGCTGCGGTGGCGAGCGCGCAAATGTTGGCGGGGTTATCGAAATATTGCAGATCGAACGTTTGGCCCCGGGTGATTTTCTCAAGAACGGCACAAACGTCGTTACGGTCAGCCGCGCTCAGCTGGTCCAGCCATTCCAAACAATGGGGCAAAGATTCAACGAGCGCTCGCTCGTTCGCATTTTCCTGCAACGGCGCGAACGACGCGACAAGATCGACAATCGAGCCGACGGAAGCCGAGCGAGATGGACGGGCGACCCGAACGGGTGAGTTCGTCGCGGCGAGCGAATCAAGGGAGCCTTGCGGAGCTTTGCCTTGGATCGCGTTCGATAATGTTTGAAGGGTCTCCGCTCGCAGCGTTCCCGAAATTCGCGCGGTGTCTGCCACGGTATCCGTCGTCCGCGCCAGCAAATAGGCCAGCGCCACCGGTTCACGCAGTCGCGCCGGCAAAATACGAATGGACAGGTAGAACGATCGCGAAACTGAGCGCAGGAGCGGGCTGTGAAATCGCGAGGAAGCCATTCTATTAGTTCCGTGCTTTATAAACTGTCACACGCAAAATTTAGCGCCCTGCATTCTTGATCTCGATGCGATTCGGGTCCGAGTTTCCAAGACCGAGCTGACCTGCAACCTTTACGTAATCCGCCATGTGACCGATGGCCGGCAGGCTCGAGCGAGCGCGCCATTCCTCCAATCGTTTCAACGCAACGATGTCCAGCGCCACTGGATCCTTGCTCGCGTAGAGCGTGGCGTGATGCAGCGCGTAGTTCGGCTGCGACTGCGGCCCTCCCGCATATTGCGCGACCAGACCGTCCATCACATTAAACACGACTTTCTTTGCGATCAGCGGAGTGCTGTAAATTTCCGCGATGCTCCCCGCGCCAAAACCGAAGCCCTGGGTAAAACGGCGCCAGTTGTCGATGTTCGGGATCGTCACGTTATAGAGACAACCGGCGATGCCGTTGGTTTCACTGCTGCTCATCACCGGAACGTTGATGATTTTTGTGACCTCAGTCGAAAGGATGCGCGAGAAATGACTTAAGTTGCTCGTGTTCTCCGTATCGGAAAGAAGCGGCATTTTCCCTTTGTTTCCCTGATACTCGAGATCGCCCCACACCAATTTCCCGATGAACGGCGCGGAAAGGACCGCCTTGGCATCGTAGCCATCGCGCGGCGCAATCGCTTTCAATTGATAACCGTCGGAGCCTGGCCGATAACCCGCGTCCTTGATTCCGCCCAGAGAACGGTCCCACACGATGATGCTGCCGCGTGAATGTCCGGCCGCGGCCAGACCATCGACGATCGCCTTGACCACATCATGGTGCGTCGTGAAAAGTTCGCCGCCTGCCGCTGAGATTTTGATTCCAATCTTGTCATTCGGAGAAACCAGCGTCGCCCACGCCTTGGCCACTTCTGATTGCCCGGTCGCAACGAGAACGAGTCGATCCACCATCGTGTGCAGGACGCGCGGATTTGCTTCGTAATCTTTAATCGCATCCGGATCGTGCACGGCGTAAACGATGGACGGAGCAGGCGTTGGCCGTGGTCCTTGCGCTTGCGCGAAGGTGATGGCGCACAAAAAAACAAGGGCTACGTTTCGCATCGACAACGACCTGAGAGATGGCAACGGACTCTATGAACAACAGGAAGAATCACAACTGCGGCAAATCAGAACCGGCGCCCGCTCCGATTCGACACCTCTATCTGCACATCCCGTTTTGCGCGCGCATTTGTCCGTACTGCGCGTTTTACAAAGAGCTGCTCGATCGATCGCAAACCGAGCGCTTCTGTGAAGCGGTGTTGTGCGAACTTAAGCACCACACCCAAGATCGACATCTCCTTCCATCGACAATTTACTTCGGTGGCGGCACGCCAACCGCTCTCACAACTTCGCAGGTTGAACGTCTCCTCAAAGGCTTTCGTGCCCTGCTCGATCTCTCGACATTGACAGAATGGACGGTCGAAGCGAATCCCGGAAGCGTCTCCCCGCGCAAGGCTGCTTTGTTTCAGGAGCACGGTGTGAATCGAATCAGTCTCGGTGTGCAATCCTGGGACGAGGAAATGCTAAAAATTCTCGGGCGCGAACACAATGCGCCGCAGGCGGAGAAGTCATTTTTCATTCTGCGCGCGGCGGGATTCACGAATATAAATGTCGATCTTATGTTCGGGCTGCCGGGCCAAACCACGCCGCAGTGGCGCTCGACCCTGGAGAAAACGATCAGCCTGCAACCCGAACATATCTCTGCTTACTGTCTGACTTACGAGGAGGACACGGAATTTTTCCTCCGGCAGGCGCGCGGCGAGTTCCACGCCGATCCAGATGTCGACGCGCAGTTGTTCGAAATGACGATGTCGATCTTGCAAAATGCGGGCTACGAACATTACGAAATCTCGAACTACGCGCTGCCCGGCTTCTCCTCGGCACACAATAGCGCTTACTGGGCCGGCGAAGATTATCTTGGGATCGGTCCAAGCGCATTTTCAACCCGCGGGTCACAGCGCTGGCAGAACGTTTCTGATTATCGCGATTACGCCGGCCGGATTTTATCGGGAAAATCGGCCATGGGGACAATGGAGCAACTCACTCCCGAAATGAAGCGCGCCGAGCGAATCGCTTTTTCATTGCGTACCGTTGAAGGGATCTCGGCGGAATCGCTCCAAGCATGGCCGAAGGAAACGCAAGAGTTCGTCGCGCTCGGTTTGCTTCGACAATCATATGGCAATTTCGTGCTGACCACCGCTGGAAAATCGCTGGCCGATTCGGTAGCGGAAGCGTTTGTCTGAACCTGTAGCGGCGCTCTGCGCGTGCCGAATAAAAACATCCGACGGTCACAGACCGCCGCTACAAATTATTCGACTGCGCCGTAGCGGCGTTGTCTTCGCCCATATTCTTCAACCGCGGCGAAGAGGTCTTTTTTTGTGAAATCGGGCCACAGTTTCGGCGTCACATACATTTCCGTGTAAGAAAGCTGCCAAAGGAGAAAGTTCGACAAACGCATTTCGCCCGAGGTGCGGATGAGCAAATCGGGATCGGGATAATATCGCGTATAGAGATGTTTGCTGAACATTTCAACGTCGATCATCGCCTTGTCGATGTGGCCGAGCTCGACCGCGCGAAGCAGGCTTTTGATTCCATCGATGATTTCCAGACGACCGCCGTAACTGAGCGCCAGAATCAGCGTGAGTCCATTGTTGCCGGCGGTTAGCTCGATCGTTTTGTGAAGTTGCTCCTGGCAAGTCCCGGGAAGGTCGGTCAGCCGGCCGATTGCCTGAAGGCGAACATTTTTCTCGACCAGTTCGGGCGTTTTTTCCTTTAAAAATTTCTCGAGCAGGCGCATTAGGGCGAAGACCTCGCTTTTCGGGCGTTGCCAGTTTTCGGCGGAAAAAGCGTAAAGAGTAAGGTATTCGATCTTGAGTTCGCCGCAGCCTTCCACGCATTCGCGCGCGGCCTGCGCTCCTTGTTCATGTCCTTTGATCCGCGGGAGACCGCGCGCCCTTGCCCATCGACCATTGCCGTCCATGATGATGGCGACGTGCCGGGGAACAGATTTCATGGAGGCCACGGCTACAAAATAATCGTTTCACCGCGAGCCGGCCCGACACTGACAATCGATAATTTGGCTCCGGTGAGTGTGGAAATGTATTTGACGTAATCCTTTGCTGCTGAAGGAAGTTGCGAAAGTTTTTTCGCTGAATGCGTGGATTGATTCCAGCCGGGCATTTCTTTGTAAATCGGGTCGCAATTATCGAGCTGTGCCGCATCGCACGGTGGAACATCCAGACGTTTTCGATTCAGCCGATACGCCACACAAACACGGATAGGATCGACATGGTCGAGCCCGTCCAGGTTTGTGATGGCAAGCTCGTCGATGCCGTTAATCATCGTTGCATAACGCGTGGCCACGGCATCAAACCAGCCGCAGCGGCGGGCACGCCCGGTTGTCGCTCCAAATTCGCGGCCCAGTTTGTGAAGCGTTGCGGCTAATTGTCGATCTTCGGTGGGCAACGCCCCTTCGCCTACGCGTGTCGTATACGCTTTCATCACTCCTACCACGCGGTCCATCCGGTGCGGCGGTACTCCCGTGCCCGTGCACGCGCCGCCCGCAGTCGTATTTGATGAAGTCACGTATGGATAAGTGCCGTGATCGATATCGAGAAACGTCCCTTGTGCGCCTTCAAAGAGAATTTCCTTGCCGCGCTGAAGAGCGCGATGAAGATAAACTACCGTGTTGCAAACGAACGGGCGCAACTTTTCCCCCGCCGCGAGATAACTTTCGTTCACCTCGCGAAAACTGATCGGCTTTGCGCCGAGGGCCTGGAGAATGCTGTTGTTCTCGACAATCTTGGCCTGCAACTTTTTTGAGAAAAGGATCGGTTGCATCAAATCGGAAACGCGCAGCCCAGTGCGGGCGGCTTTATCGCCATAGGCCGGGCCGATCCCGCGTTTAGTCGTCCCTATTTTCGCGCGGCCTTTGCGCAGCTCACGCTGTTCGTCGATGACGCGGTGATAAGGCAAAACGAGATGGGCGCAATCACTAATCAGCAAGTTTTTTCCAATTTTGATCCCCAATTTGCGCAAGCTGTCCATCTCGGAGAGGAGCGCGATTGGATCGATCACTACGCCGTTGCCGATCACGCACGTCTTTCCGCGCCGGAGAATTCCCGACGGGATCATGTGCAGGATGTATTTGGCGCCACGATGGAGCACGGTGTGGCCCGCATTGTTCCCGCCCTGGCTGCGGACGACGACGTCGGCTTTTGCCGTGAGCACATCGATGATTTTCCCCTTCCCTTCGTCGCCCCATTGCGCGCCGATTAGAATCGTGTTCGCCATCGGAATTCGAAACAGGCAAAAAATTTTCCCGAAGCATCCGGCCGAATGCACTCGGGAGTGCGGACGAACAATAGGTTGGCGCGAGACCACTGCAAGACATTTTGGTCCCGATTACTTGTCGATCTTTTCAGTCGCTCCCGCCCGCTCCCACTTATGGAGACCGAAGATAAGGATTGCCATCTCACCGTGGACACAAATAGCCTTCGCGAATGCGCACAATTCTGCTGATTATCCTCGTGCTTCTCCTGATCGGAGCTTTCCCGGCCTGGCCATACAGTTCGGGCTGGGGTTATTATCCGAGCGGCGGGATCGGCCTGATTTTATTGATCGTGCTGATCCTTGCTCTGGCTGGCCGCATTTAAATCACAATTGGGAGACGACAGCGGGTCCGTCCCCAATTATTTCAGCGCCGCAGTTTAATGCTGCGACGCGACTGCCTTTTTCAACGCGGCGGCCGACTCATTGGTTCCGCCACTATCGTGCGAATAATTTCGGGCCTTGTCCCAATCGATAAGCGCATCATGCGTAAAGGTGTTCATCGCGATGCGATATTTGCCCCAACCTGTCTGAAGATGTCGATGAGAGAGAATGAATTGGCTGGGATCGTAGTAATTGCTGGAGTCGCACGCAAACGCGGCCCGGCTCATTCCGATCTCGATGTTCTTGCGGATTTCGAGATGAAGATGCGCATCGTAAAGACCGTGCGCCGTACCCATCGTCCCGACCTGCTCGCCCCGCGCTACCCGCTGGCCGCGATGCACAACGATCCGATCGAGATGGCCGTAAAGTGAGTCGATATTTTTAATGCTGCCGCCTTCACGATAAGCATGTCGCACGATCACGACGTTTCCCCAGCCCATGTGACAGTCGCGCGCGAACACAACGACACCATTGCTAATGCTATAGATCGGATCGCCCAAGTCGGTGTTGCCGCCGCCGCTTCCGTCCCAATCCTCGCCCGGATGCCCCTGCGATTGGAAGCCGCGCGCCTTGTAGTAACCTTGTGCGTCCGGTTTCCCCACTGGAAAATCGAAACCGTCCGCTAATTTCGTAAATGCAGTGTCTCCGTGGAAAGCCATTTGCTCGGCAGCGCTCGTTCGCTCGGGCTGAGATTCTCTTTTCACTCGCTCAGCCGCGAGCGATCCCGCCTTTCGCATTTGCTCGGCCGTAAGGTCAGGCGGTTGAGAAATGTTCGTCTGCTCCACGCGAGTTTGCGTCTTCGGTTGTTCCGGGAGAGTGGTCGACGCGGCAACTTTGGCACTGCTCTCTCGCGGAACTTCTACTTCCTGTGCGCGGCTTTGCGTGAGAACGGCGAACCCGCATAAAACTCCGGCAAGAAATTTTTCCCGCATCGAAAGCGCTCGTCATAGAGGAATTCATCCTTCATGGCAAGCGCCGATTTATAGAAAGCTTGGAACTTAACCGCTATTTCGCGGCGATCCGCACCACCGGAAGCGGAAAGCGCAATCGCAACTCGTCCTCGAGATAAATCTCGACGTGATGCAACCCGTACTGCTGAAACTGAACGCCTCCGAAGTAATGCACGTTCGTCGCATGCCCTTCCATCTCCTTGAGCACGAACTCCACTTCCGCCTGAGCAATGACTTGTTGTTCATCCACTCCCACGATTCGCGACTTTTGCCGGAATTTTCCCGCCCCGCTGCACCAACGCGCCCAGATGCAAAGACGCAAGCAATTGACTGGCAGGGCCGGCGCCGGGATAACGTTAATCACGCCGATCAGCGTCTGCATTCCGTTGAATTCACAACGGACATCTTCGCAAAGCAGGCAGCTTTGCAGATCGGGAAGGATTGCGTCGTTTTCCATTGGCAGTCGATTTTAGCTTACGCCACGCAAGGCAAGCCCCAACAAAATGATGGCTCCGAGCGCGATCCGGTAAACGGCGAACGGTGCAAAGCCTCGGGTGCGCACCCAGCGTATAAACCAGGCGACCACACCGAGCGCAACGATGAATGAAACAACGAAGCCAATCGTGAGCAAAATCCATTGGTGCGTATTCACCGCCAGCGGCGCCAGATTGCCTTCCGTTGCGAAATTGCGATTGGGCGCGAGCGTTTTGTAAAGATCGTACAAAGTGGCCACGACCATTGTCGGCATGGAAAGAAAGAAAGAAAACTCAAGCGCAGCCGGCCGCGACAGACCGGCCACTTGCCCGGCCGCGATCGTGGACATCGACCGCGACGTGCCGGGAAAAACCGCGGAAAGGATCTGCACTGCGCCGATCCACACCGCTTGCGGCAAATTCATTTCCTCCATGTGCGTCACGCGCGGGTGCGTGAAAGTTACATCGACAATCCACATCACGACTCCGCCGATGAGCAGCGCCGTCGCCATGACGACCAGGCTTTCCAAATTTTTGCCAATCACCTTTGTCAATGCCCACGCCGGAAGCGCTGTGACCACAAACGCGATCAGCGTCAGGCTGAGCGGATGGGTCAGAAAGTTGCGGTCGCCGCGTTCGCCTTTCGGAAATGTGCCGATGAATTGAATGATGCGTTGCCAAAAATAAACTGGCAACGCCAGGATCGCGCCCAACTGGATCACGATCGTGTACATCTTCCAAAAGCTATCGTGGAGATCGAGATTGAGGAGCGCCTCAACAATCCGGAGATGGGCGGTCGAGCTCACGGGGAGGAATTCGGTGAGCCCTTCAACGATGCCGAGCAAGATCGACAAGAAAAAATCGTGCATAAAAAATTTCTCCTCCTTCTTTAATTTTTACTGTCCACTTTTTATTTCGATCGCCGCCAGCTCGGCCTCGACCATTTCGCGTACCAGCTGCGGAAAAGTTCCGGTCGGCTTCCACTCAAGCACGCGGCGGATCTTGTCCGCACAACCGACCAGATTCGCCGGCTCGGTCGGACGATCGAAAGAGGGATCGCGCTTCACATATTTTTCCCAGGGAAGATCGACAATGGCGAAGGCGGCCTCAACAAATTCGCGCACGGAATGCGTCTCGCCGGTCGCCACGATATAATCGTCCGCGGCTTTGTGTTGCAGCATCAGCCACATGGCTCTCACGTAATCCTGGGCGCGGCCCCAGTCTCGCCGGCTCTCCAGATTGCCCAGGACAAGATCGACATCCAGTCCGCGCGCAATCCGCGCGACCCCGCGCGCGATCTTGCGCGTAACAAAATTTTCGCCGCGGCGCGGCGATTCGTGATTATAGAGAATACCGTTGCAAACAAACAGCCCGTAGGATTGCCGGTAAACGCGCGCCAGTTGTGTGGCGAACGCTTTGGCGCAGCCGTAAGGACTGGTTGGAAGCATTGGTGTCTTCTCCGTTTGCGGAGTTTCCGTTGCATTGCCAAAAATTTCCGAGCTTGAGGCGTGGTAAAACCGCACCGGTGCGGGCTGATCCCGCGCGATCTCGAGCAAGCGCAGCGTCGCCATTCCCGCCTCTTCGCAGGTGGATTCAGGGATTTCGAAACTCAGGCCGACATGGCTTTGTCCCGCCAGATGATAAAGCTCAGTCGGGCGCACGTTGCGGAAAATGCGGCGTAACGTTGTTCCGTCCGATAGATCGCCATAATGCAAAAAAAATCGTTGGCCGTAAATCTTCTCATCGCGCCGCAGGTGCTCGATGCGTGAGCGCAGCAAATTGCTCGTGCGCCGCACCATTCCATGAACGGTGTAATTTTTTTCCAGGAGTAGCTCGGTCAGGTAGGAACCATCTTGGCCTCCGATTCCGGTGATGAGCGCGGCTTTTTCGTTCTCCTTCATCCGAGGGAAGGTTGAACGTCCAGCGTCCAACCTTCAACTTCCAACTTCCAAGCTTCGGCCACGCTTAAGTTTGGATCGCACTTCGCCGGCCGAATTTCTTCTCCAACTCCGCCAGCGAAATTTGAATCATCGTCGGCCGTCCGTGCGGACAGCAATAAGGCAGATCGCAGCCAAGCAAATCCTGGATGAGTTTTTCAACTTCGAGATAGCGCAGCGGATCATTGGCTTTCACGGCATGACGGCAAACCGTTTTTGCGATCGTCTCTTCGCCCAGACGCAATGGTGAGCTGCTGTTGCTCGCGCTCTTGAGATCATCGACGACTCGCTGCATGAAGCTGACCGGATCGGACGTTTTCAAGAATGCCGGCAGACAGTCGATCTTGAAAGTGTTCGGTCCGAACCCTTCGATACCGATTCCCATTTTTTGCAAAATCGACATGTTGCGCTCGACCCATTCGGCGTCGCGCGGGGAGAGATCGAAAGTTTGAGGAAGCAACAATTTCTGGGAGGGAACGCCCTGTTCCTCCATTCGCCGGCGCAATTCCTCAAAAAGAATGCGTTCATGCGCCGCATGCTGATCGACCAGGACGAGCCCGTCCGCATTCTCCATCAAGACGTAAAGTTTGTTCAAAACGCCGATGATCTGAAATTGCTGAGGAACCTTCTTGTCGATCCTCTCTTCGGCAGGCGTCGTCGTGTCCGGTAGTTTACGGGGCCCCTCGAACCCGCTCGGCGCAACACGCGGCAGCGTCTCAATTGTTTGCTGCGCAAACGCGGGCTGCACTTCGATTGGTCGCGTCTCCCGTTCGATCGGCAGCGCTGATAATGGCGAGATATTTGGTGCGCGAAATTTCTCCTGCCAGTCGCCGCGCCCACCTTCAAGCGCGCGCCGAATAGAATTGACCACGGCCTCGCGCACCCCGGTTGGATCGCGAAACCGGACCTCGCGTTTCGCGGGATGGACGTTCACATCCACCGACGCTGGATCGAGATTTAAGAAAAGGAACGTTACGGGAAATTGCCCTTTCATGAGCGCGGTATGATAACCCTCGCGCAATCCCGCCGTGACCACCGGGCTTTCAATCGCGCGGCCATTCACAAAGACGAGCTGCTGTGCCCGCGTCTGCCGGCTCACGCCCGCCTGCCCGATCAATCCGCCGATGTCGATCTTACCCAGCCCGGCGCTGGTCAAGGGAAGCAACCGCTCGAGCAATTCGTTTCCGTGCAAATCCCGGATGCGGTCATGGAGATTTGCCGCCCGCGGAAGTTGAAGCACGAGCCGATCGTCGCGCACAAAGGTGAAAGCAATCTCGGGATGTCCGATCGCCTGGAGGTGGAGCTGGTGCTCGATATTCCGGCTTTCGGTGTTCTCCGAGCGAAGAAATTTCCGGCGGGCGGGCAGATTGTAAAAAAGAGAACGCACCTCGACTTGCGTTCCAGGTGCTTCGCCGCCGTCGCGCACAATGTCGATCTTGCCGCCGTTCACGATGATTTCGGTGCCGGCGACAGCGTCCGCTTCGCGCGTCGTCAGTCGAAAGCGCGAAACACTCGCGATGCTTGGCAAAGCTTCTCCGCGAAATCCAAGTGTGGCAATCGCATGAAGATCTGCCGCCGAACGAATCTTGCTCGTGGCATGACGTTCGAGCGAAAGGAGCGCGTCATCGCGATCCATGCCGCAGCCGTCATCGATCACGCGGAGGAGCGAAATTCCACCGCGCCGAATCAAGATGTCGATCTTACGCGCGCCGGCGTCGATGCTGTTCTCGATGAGTTCTTTCACCACGGAAGCAGGGCGCTCCACCACTTCGCCGGCCGCGACCTGGCTGGCGACGATCTCCGGCAGCAATCGAATGCGGCTCATCTGATTGGAGATTGTAGAATGAGGAATGCGGATTGCGAATTCGATTCGGTGGATTGGTTGACTTGACCGGCCCGCGCCGTACTTTAAAAACAGATGATCAACGTCACCGAAAACGCAGTGCGGCAGCTTCGCAACTTGCTCAAAGGGCAGCCGAAAGCGGGCAAAGGACTACGCGTTCAAATTGTGAAGGGCGGTTGTTCGGGATTGCATTATGAGATGACGCTGAGTGAGAAAAAGGCGGCGGACGCCGTGGTGCAACGCGATGGGCTCGAGTTTTTCATCGACAATGAGAGCGCCCAATATTTGCGCGATGCTACTCTGGATTTTCGCGACGGTTTGACGGATGTGGGGTTTCACATCGTCAATCCCAATGCGTCGCGCACTTGCGGATGCGGTTCCTCGTTCGAAGCAGCGCGACCGGCTTGAAACCGAGGAATTTTCCCGCTTTCGGTTAAATGGACTACGGCCGTTTTGATTATGAAGAGCCGTATCCGCGTCCGCGGCGCCGCATCAATTATTTTGCGTGGACGGTGGCGATCCTGCTCCTGACTGGGATTGCCTTTGCCGCATGGCTCGGCAGTTTTTACATTTTCGATCAACCCGAACGGCCGGAGAGTTATCGGATTCTGCAAAGGCTGCACAAGATTGAGCCACCGAAACGCTTCGAGTTAACTGCCGCGCCGACCGGCGAATTCCTGAACGCAAAGCAGCTCTACGACCGCTATGTCGCGATGGGCGCCGCCGAACTTGTCAAAGCCAATGCTGAATTAGCGCGCAATTATATTCGAAATTACACGCAGGTGCCCGGATTGGTGCCGTACGTGACCGGCCGATTCATCATGATGGAAGCCCGCGAACTCGGGCCAAACGATGTTTTCACCTCGGGGATGGTCGCGCTCACCAATGCAGTCGATCACGCCGAATTGCTCATGGAGCACGTTTACCCGGCCGACTCCGACGTCGCGCCGTTGATGAAGCAAACGCTCAATGTTGGTTTGGAAATCAAGCTCGAACGCACGCACGACCTTTCCGCTGTCATTCACGCGGAGCGGCTGACTGATGGTCGCATTATGATCACTGCCATCCCATTACTTTACGGCACCTATACAATCACGCGCGGGCCGGGCACGTTCACGCTTGAACCACCTCTCAATCTCAATCTCGCGGCGGGCTGGCCGTTATTTAAAGAGCAAATGCGCACAAGGGCCGAGTTACACTACGTTAATTATCGACGGCAGGCCGCGGGACCTCAGGGTCAGGTGCCAATCATTGGCCTGCCACCCAGCGGCACGCCCCCTCCCGCGCAGAATGAATTGGTTCGAATCGAGCCGGCCAAGGCAGTCGAAGCGCCGCCGATCGCGCAGGTTCCGCCAAGAAATGCAAAGCTGGCAAAAACAACGCCGTTGCCGAGACGCGGGAAACTGACAAAGAAACAGAAGCTCACGTCGCCGCCGCCTGCCGCGCCTCCCGCTTCGACCGCAACGCAACCGGCAGTCGCCCAAAAGTCTAGCCCGACAATTCCGTCGCCGATCGCCGTCGCTCCGCCATCTGCGCCGCCCGTGCCGACGGCCCTGCCCGCCGTTTCAGCTGCGCCCGCGGTCGCGCTCCTTTCCCCGGCGCCGAACGCAACCGAAGGACCGGTGTTGCCCGCTCAACCGGTCCCGGCTGATTCCTCCGGAGCGGCGCTGGCGTCAACCGCCGGCGGCGGGACATGGAAAACTTTTCCGGCTGGGAAAATGCCGCTCGGTCGACTTATCGGCCCAGGCGACTTGCGAGATATTGCCGAGCGCGGACTTGCCGGCGAGCGCATTTACTTGCGGGGGCAATTCGTCGTCAATTTTGCCGATGCCAACCGCGCCGTTCTTCGCCCGCGAACGAAACTTACCGAGACTGTGCTTCGCTTTGGCGCGGGCTCACCAACGCGTATCATCGTCGAGTTTCCCGCCGGTTACACTCCCCCGCGACAAGGCTCTGTCGTGAACCGCGATGAAGCGCGTCCGCTCGAAATCACCGAGGTGCGCAAACAAGAGGACGGACAGCTCAACGTTTTTGCGCGCGAAATCATGCAGTAGTGTTAGCGGCCCTCTTTTGTCTGCAGCACCACTTTGCCGTCTTCGATCTCAAATCTCTCCAGATTGTTATTGTTCGACCAATCGGACATGTAACCGCGCAAGGACCACGATCGGTACTGCCAGCGCAGCACTTCCTCTCCCACCGAGCGGCCGTTGACAACAATGCGCGTGATCCGCGCGTCGGCCGGACTTCCGCCGGCGGCCGATTGCACCGTGCATTCGGCATTGACGTAATGTCCGCGCAGCCATCTTACGTCGGCGAGTGGGATGCTCACTTGCAAATGGCCGACGTCATTGTCAATGGAAACATGCGCCTTGCCGCGCAACTTCGGCTCGGAGTCGATGAGCGCGTTAAGATCATCCGCGGTCAATTCGATCCGCGCCGGCTCACCGGCATGCGCCGCTTTTTCAAAAGCGTCCCAACGGGCTCGTACCGTTTCCTGTTCCTGTTCGGTCGCCATGCTCGTGGACAACTGCACATGTGTCGTCGCGAAATATTCGCTGCGGAGATAGCGAATGGCCAGGTAAGAGCCGCCAACGAACGCGATCACGAGGACAATTACAAAGACAACGAGGATGAGACAGCCTTTTGCGAAACAGCCCATCCCTCTTTGCGGCGGCGGCGGCTCGATCCACGCAGTATTGCTCATGCGCGTGCGCCTTTCGCCATGTCGATCTTCGCCTGCGCGTCGATCAGTTTGTCATAAAGACCGCGCAGTCCTTCCGAAAGCGTGCGAGTGCCAGCAAGGATCGGCATAAAGTTGGTGTCGCCGCTCCATCGCGGCACAATGTGCACGTGCAAGTGATCCACAATGCCCGCGCCCGCGCATTCGCCCAGGTTCAGCCCGACGTTGAATCCTTGCGCTTTCATCGTGGCACGCAGCAGCCTTTGCGCATGCGTCACTAAATTCCAAAGCTCGACAATTTCGTTCTCACCCAGCGCCGCAAGATCGGCCGTCTTGCGATACGGCACCGCCATCAAGTGACCCACCGCGTACGGATACCGGTTCATCATGAGAAACGCATTCTTGCGCCGTGTGATTACGAAGTGTGCGGCGTCATCGCTTGTTCTTGCCGCCTCGGAAAGAAAGTTCGCGTCGGGTTTCTCGCGCTCGAAATATTCGACGCGCCACGGGCACCAAAGCGCTTCCATTTCTCGCTTGGGAATTTCTTCGGGCATGTGGCGAACAGCTTTTCTGTGGGGGGAAGCTGTCAGCTTCCCATCTGGCGAGAGTAGATTTCCACCCCCGAAAGTCGAGCCAGCATTTCGACCGACCGTCGCCCTTTAGCGCGTGAGCAAAACATAACCGATGTCTTGCTCATTCTTTCTCTCCACTGGTCGGATTGGCGAAAGTGATGCATTTGAAAGCTCGCGCATCAGGCGCGGCGCTTCGTCCGTGGGCGCGACCAGCGCATCCAGCGCACCCCGGTTCCATTCTCTGATCGCCTCGTCCGGCTCGATGAAATGTGTTTTTTGCAAATAGAGCAACATTCCTTCGTCGCTTGACCGGATCGTCTCGTATCGCCAATGATGCACCTTCGCTTCATGGCGAACCTCGCGCCCAAAAATCACAAGCGCGGCGCGATGATCGCGATATCCGGAAACAACTTTCGAGATCGTGTAACCGCTCGTAAATAAGATCGACAAGAAGAGGGCGACGGCGCTCCACCGGTAAATGCGCTCGCGCGGTTGTTCCCGGGATAACATTTTTCCGACCTGCGCTGCGAGCAGCAAACAAAGCGGCGGAATGACGGGGAAAATCCGATCGACACGCTTCGATGGAATGATCGACAGCACGATTAAGCCGCCCAAGCTCCAACCAAGGAGCCAGAAGGTTTCGGGTGACATCTCCCGAAATGCAGCGCCAACCCTCCATCGCCGTGAGCGAAGAGCGATAACCGCAATTGCGATCATCAAGACGCTCCACGGGGAAAATTTGTGCAGGAGATGCGGGAAATAAAAATAGAGCGGTTGCGAGCGATGAATTTCTCCGCCGAAACGCCCCGCGAATTCACGCAGCACGACCTGATTAAAAAAGTCCGGCTCAGAAAAAATTCCGCCGATCACCCAGACGAGAAAAATTCCAAGCGACGCAAGCCACGGCCACCAACCAGACCACGCAGATATCGCGTTCCTTTTGCTCCGCCACAATTGGTAAACGACGATGCCTGGCAATAAAAACGCATAAACAATCGGCCCTTTAATCAACATCGCCGCCGTCAACAGCACGAAGATCGACAATTGATCCCGCCGCTCCCATCGAGTTCCATCACAAATCTTCTTCCAAATTTGCAGGCCGATCAGAAACACGACCAACGCGAGCGACATGTCCGTGCGAACAAGTGAGGCCAATCGCGGCGTGAGCAAATTAAACGCGAACGCGCTCATCGCGATAAGGCCTCCGAGCGCTCCGTAAACATTCCCGAAGCGAAAGAGCAAAATCGACAACGCAATTGCCGCGAGAAGCGACGGCAACCGCCACGCGATTTCCCACGATTGCGTCAGCGAGAAAAACCCGGCCGAGATCCATCCCACCAGCGGCGGTTTTGTCGCCACGCGTTCGTGCGGCGTGTGTTGATAAAACCAATGACCCTCCTTGACCATTTCGAAGGAGGTGACCGCCTGCTTGGCCTGATCGTAATCGTCGAGCTGCCACGGCAGATTCGTTATCAAAAACAAAACGACCGCAATCGCGCTAACGATCCAAGCCGCCAGGGTGTTTTCGACAAAGCTTCCTGCCGGGCTAACCGAGTTCATTAATAATCGCGTTCGCGGCGCGGTCGCTCGCTCCGCCCTCACCGAGTTTGGCAATGATTGCATCGAACTCGGAAATCATTTGCTCCCGCGTGAACGGCTCATCAATCAATCGCAAGACCGCGTTCGCAATCGCCCGACCTTTTGCTCGATGCTGAATGAATTCCGGCACGACTTCTTTGTCCGCGAGCACGTTGGGCATGCCGAGATATTTTACGCTCACGACCAGTCGCGCCGCCAGATACGTCGGCCACGCGACTTTGTAAATAAGCACAAAGGGCAGCCGGAAATACGCGGCCTCGAGCGTGGCGCTTCCTGAAGCAACGATTCCCGCGCACGCGCGCTGCATAATCGTCGCCGCTTCGCCGGTCCTAATTTCGAAGGATTGATTTTCTCGCTTCCCGCTCGTCAACGCTTCGCGCTTCCCGTCTACGTCGCTCGGCTTCCGCCGGCTTCGTTGTCGATCTTGTCCGCCTGAGGCGGATCGATCCAAAATTTCGTCCATTTCTTGAGCGAGCTCATCCGACGCGGCTGCGACTTCGAAACGAAGATTTGGTTTTCGCCTTCGCAGTTTGTGCGCCGCTTCAATCAGGACCGGAAAAATTTTGCGCACCTCGCGAGAGCGGCTTCCCGGGAAAAGTGCGACCAAGTTTGGATCGCGTTCGATGTCGACCTTGCAGGCGCGCAATCTTTCGATCATAGGATGCCCGACGAAAACCGTGCGCAGGCCGGATTGGTTATAGAGATCGGCTTCGAACGGAAAAATGCAGAGCATGAGATCGAGAAAGCGCGCCATCTTTTTGATGCGTCCGCGGTTCCAGGCCCAAACTTGCGGACTGATGTAGTAGACGATCTTGTGCGCCCCGATCCGCAGACGCAGCGCACGCGCGAGACGCAAATTAAAGCCGGGATAATCGATCAGCACGACCGCGTCGGGTTTGCTCTTCTCGATCTCGCTGAGCGTTTCGCGAAACTTTTCTCGGAAGTAACCATAATTCCTGATCACTTCCCACAAACCGAGAACGGCCGCGTTCCCGATCCAGTCGTGAAATTGCCTGCCTGCAGTCGCTTTCATTCGCGGTCCGCCGCGCCCGATGAAGTGAAGATCGACAGCGAGTTGCCGCAAGGAGCGCATCAGCTCCGCTCCGTGATTGTCTCCGCTTGCTTCGCCGGCGACAAAATAAATCGTCTTAGACACTCGGGTCGATCCGCTTCGTGATTTCGATCGCCAGTTCCAGCGCCGCGATCGCCTGAAACCCGGAAACGCGCGGCTGGCGTCCGCTCCTCGCGCATTCGACGAACGAAACAAGTTGATGTTTGAGCGGCTCCTCTCGCGCGATCTCCACCTTCTCGCGCGTGATCCGGCCTTCCGCGCGCCGATAGATTTCGCCGCTCTGTTTTTCATAATCGAGCGAGAGATAAGCGTCCTCCTGAAAAACGCGGATCTTGCGCATCCGCTCGGGACTGATGCGGCTCGAAGTGATATTTGCGACACAACCATCCTCAAAACGCAGGCGCGCGTTCGCGATGTCTTCGCCGCGGCTCAACACTGCCACACCGACAGCGTCGATGGTCTGCACGGGCGAGCGCACGAGGTGCAAAATAATTTCAAGATCGTGAATCATGAGATCGAGCACGACCCCAATGTCCGTGCTGCGTTCCGGATAAGGCGAGAGCCGGTGCGCTTCGATAAAGCGCGGATGCGTCAACCGTTCTTCAAGCGCGCTCAGAACCGGGTTGAATCGCTCGACATGGCCGACCTGCAAAACCAGTCCATTTTGCGCCGCCAATTCCGCCAATTCGCCGGCATGAGCGGCGTTGTCGGTAATTGGTTTCTCTATCAGCAAATGTTTGCCGCGAGCAAGCAGGGAACGCGCAACTTCGTAGTGCGTATTGGTCGGCGTCGCAATCGAGGCCGCATCGACCATCTCAACAAATTCGTCGAGCGATTGCGCAGGCGTAACGCGATATTTTTTCGCAATGGCGTTCGCTTTCGCAAGATCGACATCGTAAATCGCGGAAAACTCCGCCGAGGGAGTTTCAGCGTAGAGCCGGGCATGATTGCTTCCAATGTGTCCGACGCCAACAACGCCGACTCGCAAGTTCTTCATCGAGACAGAGGGGCTTTAACGCGCGACATTTTTCAAAAACCAATCGTAAGTGCGCGCAATGCCATCGCGAAGCGGAATTGTCGGGCACCAGCCGAGATTAGTGAGCTTGGTAACATCGAGAAGTTTGCGCGGCGTGCCGTCCGGCTTGGTCGCATCCCAGGTCAGTTCGCCGTGAAAACCGACCACGTCGCAAATCAGCTCCGCCAGTTCGCGGACGGAGATGTCCACGCCGCATCCGACGTTAATGATTTCGGGCGAATCATATTTTTCGAGAAGGAACAGGCACGCGCCAGCCACATCGTCGACATGCAAAAATTCGCGCCGCGGTTTGCCTGAGCCCCACACGACAAGCTCGCGCGTCTTTCGCATTTTGGCTTCATGTGCCTTACGCAAAAGCGCAGCCAGCACGTGTGAGGTTTCGAGGTCGAAATTGTCGTTCGGGCCATAGACATTGGTCGGCATGGCTGAGATAAAATTCGCCCCATATTCGCGGGCGTATGCCTGGCAAAGTTTGATGCCGGCGATCTTCGCGATCGCATAAGCTTCATTCGTTGGCTCAAGCGGGCCGGTCAACAAGGCGCTTTCCGGAATCGGTTGCGGCGCCTGCTTTGGATAAATACAGGAGCTTCCAAGAAAAAGAAGTTTGCGCACTTTGGCGTTGTAGGTCGCGCGAATGACGTTGTTTTGAATGCGCAAATTATTAAGCAGAAATTCGACCGGAAAATCGGTGTTCGCCTTGATGCCGCCCACTTTGGCGGCTGCGAAAATCACCACCGCCGGTTTTTCTTGAGCGAAAAAAATTTGCACGGCCGCTTCGTCCGCGAGATCAAGCTGCGACCGGTCACGTTTCGGGAGATTGGTAAAACCTTCCGTCTCGAGACGCCGGATGAGCGCGCCGCCGACCAGGCCACGATAACCGGCCACGAAGATTTTTTCTGATTTATCCATCATAGATTGCCGGCCAGTTTGTTTAGCATTTTCTTTTTTCCTCATTTGCGCAATCCTGACGTGGTGAGCAAGCGGCAATCGCACGCCGCGAGCTGGGCCCGGCCCAGTGGCGCGGGCGCGACGCGGAAAATCCCTGCGGGATTCTCGACACCGTGGAAATGAAAACGGCCTGGCACCCCCATCGGGTTATGAGGTAGGGACGCCGCGCTGCGCCGCCAGTCCGGCTCGGACCGTCCGATCAGAGTAGCGCGCTGACCCTATCGGCGGCGGCCCGCGTCCTGCTGATCTTCTGCCGAAACCGATGCACATTCCTTCGCTCATCGAGAAAAAGCG
>QHPX01000054.1:961-8800 GCA_003219195.1 Verrucomicrobiota bacterium | reverse complement strand
TTCGGATCAGCACGAAGAAGAGCGGTACGAAGAAGATGGCCAAGAAGGTGGCCGCCAGCATTCCGCCGAACACGCCGGTGCCGATGGAATGGCGGCTGGCCGCCCCAGCACCCGTGGCGACCACCAAGGGCATCACGCCCAGGATGAATGCCATGGAGGTCATGATGATCGGTCGGAACCGGAGCTTCGCCGCCTCAATCGCCGCATCGGCCGGAAGCAACCCGGCCCCATACCGGTGATTGGCGAAGTCAACGAGAAGGATTGCATTCTTAGCGGCGAGACCGATCAGAGTGACGAGTCCGATTTGAAAATAGATGTCGTTGGAAGACTGGCCGCCAGCCATCGCCCGAAGCCACACGGCGCAGAGGGCGCCGAACACGCCGAACGGTACTGCGAGAATCACGGCGAACGGGACTGTCCAACTCTCATATTGGGCCGCCAGCACCAGAAATACCATGAGAATGCCGAACCCGAACGCCAGGACAGACTGCCCGCTGACCTGGCGCTCCTGGTAGGAGAGCGCGCTGTAGTCCAGCGCATAGCCTTTCGGTACTAACACCTGCTGCGCCGTGCGCTCCAAGGCATCCAAGGCTTGCCCCGAAGTGTAACCCTGCCCCGCCGCACCCAAAACCAGGACGGTGTTGAATCCGTTAAAATGCGTCACTGGATCCGGTCCGCTCACGTATTCAGTGGAGACCACCGTGTCCAGCGGAATCATGGTTGTCCCCTGGCTATTCACCGCACGCACGTAAACCTTGGCGATATCGTCGGGGCGCGACCGGTACTGAGGCTCTGCCTCTGTCTGCACTCGATAGACCCGGCCGAACTTGACGAAGTCGTTGATGTAGAAGTTGCCAAAATAGGCCTGCATGGTGTCGAAGACATCCGAGATAGGCACCCCCAACGCCTTGGCCCGCTCCCGGTTCACATGCGCGTACAGTCTTGGAGAACTCACGCGAAAGGTGGTGCCGATCGCCCCGATGGCCGGATCCTCCTTGGCCTTCGCAATGAACTCCTGGGCGACCGCAGCAAATTTATTAAAGTCTCCACCTCTCGGGTCTTGGATCTGCACAGAAAATCCTCCCGTCGCGCCGAGCCCTCTGATCGGAGGTGCATTAAAGGCCAAAATCAGCGCATCGGGGATCTTCGCAAATTCCTTGAAGGCGGCTCCGATGAGTGCTTGCGCCTGCTGATCCGGCTTCTTCCGTTCATTCCAGAGCTTCAAGGGGATGAACATCGTCGCGGTATTGGATCCTCGCGTGTTGAACACGAAGTTCATGCCGGACATGGCATCGGTGGAATGGATGACCGGCAGCGAGAGAAAGTAGTTTTCCACTCTGTCGAGCACCGCGTCTGTCCGCTGCTTTGATGCGCCATCGGGCAGTTGAATGACGGTGATAAAGTAGCCTTGGTCCTCGTCTGGCAGGAAGCTGCGAGGAATTACCCTGAGCAGTACGAAGGCGAGGACGATCACCACCCCAAAGATCACGAGCGCTGGCACCGCCCGCCGGATGATTCGTCCGGCCGTGCTCGTATAGCGATCTCGCGTCCAATCGAAGACCGTATTGAAGCGACCGAAAAAACCTGTGGGTTGATCCTGCTCCCCGGGTTTCAGAACGAGGGCGCACAGGGCGGGGCTGAGCGTCAGCGCGACGAACCCTGAAATCGTCACGGAGATCGCAATCGTGATCGCGAATTGCTTATAGAGCTGGCCGGTGATCCCTCCCAGGAAGCCGACGGGTACGAACACGGCACACAGGACTAACACGATGGCTATGATCGGCGCAGTCACTTCATTCATAGCCCTCTTGGCGGCCTCCTTGGCCGAGCAACATTCTTCCGCCATGTGGCGCTGGACGTTCTCAACAACGACGATCGCGTCATCCACGACGATGCCGATGGCCAGGATCAAGCCGAAGAGCGTCAGGGTATTAATCGAAAATCCCAGGCCCGCCATGCCGGCGAAGGTGCCGATGAGAGACACCGGCACCGCGACCGCAGGAATCAGCGTCGTGCGCCAGCTCTGGAGAAACAGATAAACGACCAGGATGACCAAGACCATGGCAATCGACAAGGTCTTAATGACCTCTTCGATCGAGACCTCGACGAATCGCGTGGTGTCATAGGGAATGTCCCAATTCACGCCCGACGGGAAGCTCTGGGCCAGTTCGGCCATCTTCGCGCGGATCCGTTTCGCGGTATCGAGGGCATTGGCGCCCGGTTCCAAAAAGGTCAAGAGGAAGACGTTCGGCTTGGCGTTCTGCCGTCCTTCGAGGGCATAGGACTGGGAGCCCAGCTCCACCTTCGCAATGTCTTTCATACGGATCATGGATCCGTTCGGCAGGGCCCGGACGATCATCTCCTCGAATTCCTTCACGTCCGTCATACGGCCCAACGTAATCACCGGAATCGTGAGCTCGGTTCCTTTGGGAGCCGGCTCGCGTCCGATCTGACCGGCCGGAAAATCGCGATTCTGCTCGCGAACGATATTGGTGATGTCGGTAGGTGTCAGGTTCAGTTGCGCCATCCGGACAGGGTCCAGGATCAGCCGCATGGAATAGTCCTGTTGTCCAAACACGTAGGCATCCCCCACGCCCGGGAGCCGCTTGACGTCATCCACGATGCGGAGGATGGCGTAATTGGCTAGAAAGAGGTTGTCGTATCGGCGGTCGCTGGAGTTCAATGCGATGACGGTCAGCAGATCCGGCGACACTTTTTTCACCGTGATCCCCTGGCGGATGACGTCGCTCGGGATTCTCGGTTCCGCCAGCTTTTCCCGGTTCTGGGTCTGGACCTGCGCGATGTCAATATCGGTTCCGATGTCGAATGTGAGCCGGATGGTCATGTGACCGTCGTTGGTGCTGGTGGAGTCGTAGTAAAGGAGATGGTCGATCCCGGGGAGCTGCACCTCGATGGTGCGCGCCACAGAATCCGCGACCACTTCCGCGCTCGCCCCGGGGTAGTCGGTCTCGATCTGTACCTGCGGCGGCGTGATCTCCGGAAATTGGGCGATGGGTAGACCATGTAACGACACCAGGCCCACGACTATGATTACGATCGAGACGACCGAGGCAAAGATCGGACGGTCAATGAAGAAGTGGGAGATCATTTGACGCCGTTCGTCTTAGCATCCGCAGGAGGGGTAGGAGGGACGCTATCGGGTCCGGTGGGGGAAATCGGCTTCACCTGCATTCCCGGGCCGATCTTGGCGAATCCGTCCATGATGACCCGGTCGCCCGCGCGTAGACCGTCCTCGATGACCCACTGACTGCCTCGCCAGGCCGTGGCCTGAACGTCGCGCAGCTCTACCTTGTCGCCTTTTCCCACAACGTACACGATGCTGCCCTTCGGTCCCTGCTGGACAACTTTCTGTGGCACGAGCATGACGTCAGTCCTCACGGCGCCGAGAACGCGCATTGTGACGAACTGTCCCGGCGAGAGCACCTTGTCCGGATTGGGGAAAGTGACACGAAAATCCCGTGTTCCGGTGGCGGTGCGCACGGACACATCAAGCAGGTCCAACGCCCCCTGGTGTGGATAGGTGCTGCCGTCGGCGAACGTGATGGCCCCCTTCAGTTGATAGAGGGTCGCGCCCTGGACGCGCTTCTCCGCTCGATCCCGGAAGCGTTTAAGGACGAAGGTCTCCGGCGCACTCGCGTACACGTACATCGGATCCAATTGGTGGATCATCGTCAGCAGGTCGGTCTGCGCGGAAATGAGCCGGCCTTCGAAGACGCGACTCCGCTCGATGCGACCAGAGATGGGAGCGACGATCAGCGTGTTGTCGAGATCAAACTTGGCCTTCACCACGTCCGCCTTCGCGGCTTCCAGCGCGCCTTTGGCCGAGAGGTCTTCCGCAACGGCATCATCCACATCCTTCTGGCTCACCGCCTGCTCTGCGAGCAGCGGCTTGACACGATCAAGATTTTGTTTGGCCTGGACGACCCGAGCCTCGGCCTGCGCGACTTTTGCTTTCGCACTCAGATAGGCGGCTCGAAACGGCACCGGATCGATTTGGTAGAGGCGCTCGCCCTGCTTGACATCACGTCCTTCCACAAAGAAGCGCTCTTTGAGGATGCCGGTTACTTGCGATCGGATCTCCACCGGACGCGAAGACTCCGTTTGGCCGATAAACTCGGGTTCGTCGGGGATCGTCTGGGGCGCCACCGTGATGACCTGGACTTGAGGAACGGGAGGAGCGGGAGCGGAGCCGGCCTGCTTCGCTCCCTGTCTGGCAACGCCCTCGACTGCCCCGTCCCGGTTCGCGGTGAAGAAGACCAGACCGGCCACGACTACCGCGAGGCCCAAGGCAATAAGCCACCATTTTGTTCGCTTGGGTGTCATGATGAGTTCCTCCGCCTCCCGGATGGTGAGACGACCCCGTGGAAGAAGAGCGAGGCGAGCGATTCACTCTTCGCAGCCAGAGATGTCGTCGGCTTGGCATTGAGAATCCACAGGTAGATCGTCGAGTTCAGCATCCCGTGCAGGGCATACGCCGCCTCGGTCGGCTCCACCGCGCGAAACTCGCCTGCCTTCATGCCGACCCGGATAACGTCCGCCGCCAGATCGAGCTGTTCCTGGTAGCGTTTCCAGCACCGCTCCCCAAACGCGCTCTTCACGGTCCACTCGAAGCCGGCCCACTCCGACACGTAGATCCGGAAAAAGTCGCGGTTACGTTCGAAGTACTCCAGCTTGGTCCGGATCACCGCCTCGATTTTTGTCGTGGCGGTCGGCGCCGCCGCAACGCGGGCCTCAACGTGCTCAGCGTACTTTTCCATCTTTGCTTCGATCAGCGAGATGTAGATCTCTTCTTTGCTCTTGAAGAAATGGTAGACGGTGCCGATGGCAAACTCGGCCGCCTCGGCGATGTCCATCATGCTGGTCTTGAAGTACCCGTGCTTGGAAAACAAACGCTCCGCCGATGCCAGGATGTCTAGCCGGCGCCCTTCCAGCTCGCGGGTTTTCCTGAGTGTACGTTGATTCATCGCCCTTCCTTATTGGTAAACAGAAACGGTCGTCGTTCTATTCCAGTGATGATCAAACGCGAATTTGTTGTAAAGAGAATTAAGATTTTGTGAACCATGATTCTACTTTGTGATATTGCTGTTCTACAAGCCGAAGATTCAATTCGATAGTCAGTAACAAGGGCAATTCGCATTCCAGGCCGGTCTCAGCAGTTCACAAGTCAGCTAAGCCGCTGAAACTGCTGGAGGTTTCAACAGGGCTGGGGGCTGGTGATCGGCTGAGAAGATGACGGTGCCGAGGAAACCGTGCCGAAATGTCGGCACGTGCCGAGATATCGGCGCCATTTTCTCCGTCACCACCCACGGGTCTCTCCATGCTTCAGGACCCACACCTTGCTGCGATCAAGCCCCAGTCGCTTGGCCTCAGCTTCCAACCGCTGGGGCGGTTCCTCGATCGGTTCCTCCGTCAGGTCAAACGTGCCCCAATGAATGGCCACAAAGCGCTGTCCTTGGATGTCAGCAAAGAGCTGTAAGGCTTCCTCAGGCGTCATATGAGTCATTTTCATCATCACACGTGGAAGGTATGCCCCGATTGGGATAGCTGCTAAGTCGAAAGGACCCAGACGGTTACCAATCTCCTTGAAGACCGGGTAGTAGCCTGTGTCCCCAGCGAAAAAGATGCGCTTCGTGTCTCCTGCCACGGCCCACGAACTCCAGAGCCGTTGGTTCCGATCCCAAAGAGTCCGACCCGAGAAATGCTGAGCAGGGAGACAGGTCACCGTAAGCGTTTTTATGCGTCGGCTCTCCCACCAATCCAGCTCCTCCACCTCCGTGATGCCAATCCCCGCAAACCATGCCTTTAATCCGAGCGGAACGAGAAACAAGGGGTGATGGATCTGCGCAAGGCGCCGAACCGTTTCCACATCGAGATGATCATAGTGATCATGAGAGATAAGGACAGTGAGGATGTTGACGCCTTCGAGTTGAATGAGGAGAGTGGAATGGCCGACCCAGGTGACGGTCGCGGCCGTGCGATTGTTCTTCAATGCGCTGCCATCATTCTCAATGCGGGGCAGGTCAGCGGATCGTGGATGAAACGTCGTTGCCCATGATCGAGACCCGATGAACTTCATACGTACCCATGTGCTTGGCGGAGTAAACGCCGGATTGGTGTTTCGGAACCCGTTCTTCAGGATGTGAGCCTGAGCGTCAGGCAGCGGATCGGCGGCTTCAGCACAACCGGTCGTGAGGCTGACGAGCAGTGTCACGTAAAGCAGAGCAAAGGCTGTGTGACGGAACTTCATCCTGCTGCTCTCGTCATTTCTCCCACCCGCCGGTAATCAGTCGAGCGGAGCGCTGAAAGCTCACATAAGACCAGGCCCAGTCAAAGAGAACGACGAACCGGTTCCGGAAGCCGATCAAAAGAAGGATGTGGACGAAGATCCAGATGATCCAGGCTACAAAGCCGGAAAGCATAACCCAGTTGAAGTTCACGACAGCCGCGGCCCGACCAATGGTGGCCATCGTGCCCAAGTCCACATAATGGAACGGCTCGGATGGCAGCCCGTTGCACATCCGGAGAATATTGCGCGCGACATGCCGTCCTTCCTGGACAGCGACCGCGGCGAGACCAGGGAGCAGCTTTCCTGTCTTATCCACGAAGGCGGCAAGATCTCCGACGACAAAAACCTCCGGATGGCCGGGAATGCTCAGATCAGGGTTGACCAGCACACGTCCGACGTCATCAAGCGGCACGCAAAGCGAGCGCGCCAGCGGCGAGGGCTCGACACCTGCCGCCCAAAGGACAGTGCCGGCGCGTATCGTTTGAGTGCCCGCCATGACCATCCCCTGATGGACCGCTGTCACCGGCGAATTCGTCACGATCTCGACGCCCAACCGCTTTAACGCCGCCTCGGCCTTGAGCGAGAGCGATTCCGGCATGAACGGCAAGATGCGCGTTCCCGCCTCCACCAGAATGATGCAGGCGTCTTGCGGACGGATGGAACGGAAATCCTGCACCATCACCGTGTAGGCGATCTCGGCGATGGCACCCGCCAATTCCACCCCCGTCGGTCCACCGCCGATGACGACAAATGTCAGCAGCGCGCGCCGTCGTTCTTCATCGGTTTCGCGCTCGGCCATCTCGAAGGCCAACAGAATGCGACGGCGGATCTCCAACGCGTCCTCGATGTTCTTCAGGCCAGGCGCGTAGGCCTCCCATTGGGGGTGACCGAAGTAGGAGTGCCCGGCGCCGGTGGCCAGAATGAGATAGTCGTACCCCACCTCGCCGTCCTGCAGGATCACTTTTCGACGTTTCGTATCGATCGCGACCACTTCGGCGAGAAAGACCCGCGTGTTCTTCTGTCTTCGCAAAGCGGCGCGGATCGGGTAGGCGATGTCATTGGGAGAAAGCCCAGCGGTCGCGACTTGGTACAGCAGCGGCTGAAACAGATGATAGTTGCGACGATCGATGACCGTGATTCGGACATCGCCGCGCTTCAGTGCTCGCGCCGCACGCAATCCCCCGAACCCCGCCCCGACGATCACGACCTGCGGGTGTTGAGTCATGACATCGTCACCCTATTCTCTGCCGGTTGCATGGAGCGTCCTCGCGTCATGAAAAAGTAGCCTGTCCCCATTTCCGTCTCAGCTTACTTTTCGGCGATGGCTTTCAGGTTGGCAAGACCGGTCTCGAAGTCCTTGCCCACCATGCTGTCCATATCGAAAAATACGTGGATGACCTTCGCAATGTAGGGAGTGGGACCGTGCATGGCCCACGTGACATTCGTAGAATCGCCTTTGGGTTCCAGTGTGAACAAGGCGATGTTGTGGGCTTCAAACGGCTTGATGAAATCAAGCTTGATCGTAATCTTGG
>QHPX01000054.1:0-846 GCA_003219195.1 Verrucomicrobiota bacterium | reverse complement strand
ACACGGAACGTGTCAGGCTTGGTCGCTGCAAAGACGAGAAGAGCGACGACCAGAATGACGACGACGATGGCAATGATCTTGAACATTGATCCCTCCACTACTTCTTCGCAGCCCTCTTCAGTTGCTCGGCTTGCGCGCGCAGGCGCTCCTCCTTCTTCCTGAGCTCAGGCGTGAACTCGGCACCAAAATCCTCCGCCTTGAACACCTGGCGAATCTCGATCTCGGACTCCTCGCCGGGCATCGGATTGGGGCAGCGCTTGACCCACTCGATCGCCTCTTCCTTCGACTTGCACTGCCACAGCCAGAAGCCGGCAACGAGTTCCTTCGTCTCGGCGAATGGCCCGTCGATCACGGTGCGTTTCCCTCCAGAGAACTTGACGCGCGCGCCCTTCGAACTTGGCTGGAGTCCCTCGCCCGCGAGCATTACGCCGGCTTTCACCAGCTCCTCGTTGAACTTGCCCATCTCACTAAGGAGCTGCTCGCTCGGCATGACCCCTGCTTCAGATTTCTTCGTGGCCTTGACAATGATCATGAATCGCATCGTAGTACCTCCTTTCCCCCCTGCCGTTCGCATCCCCGTCATCCGAGCTACTGCTTTCGTGTGTACGTGATCTCCATCACCTTCATCTCTTTGCCGTGCTCGTGCGTTCCGTACATGTCGAACGTCTGGGTATTGCTGTCCACGATCTTCCACACCGCACGGTGCGTCATGTGCCCTCCGCCCGGTTCAGCGTGCTGCCCTTTCAGCGTAATGGTCTTGCCATCTGCGCTCGCAGTGCCTTCCATCGTAAAGATCCCCGTGCCCATGGTATCGATCCACATCGTGACATAGCGCTTGCGAAGGTT
>QHPX01000053.1 GCA_003219195.1 Verrucomicrobiota bacterium | reverse complement strand
GACCTGAATTTGCCCGTGGGCTCCAGCGATAAACAGGAACACGCAAGCGACGGTCAGCAGCGGCTTCATGACGCCGTAGGATAACGCAAGTCGTCCCATAAAAAAGTGGTCCGTTCCCGCGGGTTCGATTTGCTCAAGCTCGCCAGCCCGGCGCCTGAGCCGGTTCTTGCTGCTTACGTTGAGTAACTGCTTCGATCAATGCCTCGTCCCACGGAATCGTGATTGTCTCAACCGGGGGACGAAAGGTACGGTCGTAAGCAAATTCGACAAATTTCCATGCGATGATTTCAAACAACGCTTCGTTGCCGCGTGCCGCTGCCGTTTCCGCATGAACGATCGCTCCATCACGCAAAAAAAAGATGCCACTCTGCTTTCCTTGCACGATCTGCACCGCTCCGTCCCGCCGGCTGAGACAACACATTTGCAGTACATCAACAACGTGAAACAAATCCGGCGCGCCCGCGGATGCCGTTTCCGCCCGCGCAATCGCGGCAAGCAAACCTTCCCCGTCAATTGGCTCCGGAAAAACTTTTGTGTCGGCAACTTCGAGTCGCCGTGCCAAAGCTGGATAGGCCGGAAGAAATAATGTCTGCAGCCCGGGAAAAATTTCGCTGAGTGAACCGCCCAAAACCAGGCCGTCAATTCCGTCATCCTCGACCTGGGTCAAGAGGAGAGCGCAGTGCGAGCGGCGCCGGCCCCAGTTGATCGCGGCGTCGTCGCTGCCGACAAGATCGCAATCGTGTGCGGTGTAATCCCGCACCATTTGCACCAGTTGGCCGCCCATCTCAGCGTCGTGGTGCACGATGAGCAATTGCATTACGGCGAAGCAGTAGGAGACGGCGGATAAAGTTTCAGCAGCCTGGGCGGCTCGGCCCGCACAGCTTGCAGCTGGTCATGATAATAAACGCGCACGATGTAGCCAAGATACTTCCGTTGCCCGCTTTCCGCACTGGAACCGGGTTTGCTCGTTCGACTTTTCTTTCCCGGATTGACCGACGCCGCAGCCGCGGCCAACGCCGCCTCGGATGAGAGCACTTTATTTTTTGGACGCAGATAAGTTACCGACAATATCTCCGGATTGGTATCGGCCCAATCGTGATTCGGCGTCAACCATTCGTAAGTGACGTCGGCATCCGTCAGCTTGATATCCTTGTCGTCAATCGTGTCGTAAAAGAAGACCTGGATCTTCACCTTGGTATGATCAATCACCGTCTTCGATTGTTTTCTTATTCCGATTCGAAGCATTAGATTCGTGTCGGCATCGGGGTCGGGTGTTTCGGTGACGGTGGCTTCGGTGATTCCAAGAGTCGACCCACCCCAACCTGTATCCGCCGCGACGGGCGAACTACCGGTATCAAGTCGTGACAGGCCAGGAGGACCAGCCTCGGCAACCCCAGGCGTTGGCACACCCATTTTCAGCCGCTTATCCGCCAGTTCGAAGGACGCGCCCGCCGAAGGGCCTATTTCCTGGATCTTACGCCAGGTTTCGTTCGAACGATCGATGTTTTGCATCGATTCATAAGTTTTCGCCAATTCTTCAAGAATCCTGGCATTCTTTGGATCCTGTCCTGATGCCTCCTGCAAGCGGGCGAGCGCGTTGGCCGTGTCACCTCGATCACGAAGTTCGACAGCTTCCTTCAAAAGTCGATCGGACAAGGACGGCGCGGCAGGTGAAGCTTCAGCCGCGGGAGATTCCCCTTTTCTGGCAGATGGAGTCGCCGCGGGCGCGGACGGAGTTCTGACGGCGGCGATGCTCGGCGGCGCCGCTGCGCTACCGGTGCGCGCTCGGCCAATGTAGTAATAGCCGACGCTGAAAATTTCCGCCGCGGCAAAGAAAATGACGACGCCCAATCCGATTTTGAAACTGCTATCGGATTTTAGCAAAGAGGAGAGTGTAAGGATTCGCATGGAGGCCAACGACACTTCTGTAAACGCGTTTTCGTAAAATTGTCAACCGACCCGAACCAACGTTGGATCGACAATTCCCTATCGGGAAATGTCGGATTGACTTAGGATCTTGAATCCTTCGCCAGTCAGGACCGACGAGGCGCACTCGGTATCGTCCACATGCAGGGCGAGCGCGGCCAGCCCGCGTGGCCGGGTCAGCAATGGATAAGTAAAGTGCACGTTCACCTCCGCCATGAGCAGAGCCGCGAAAAGTTTAGCCAGTTGCGTGGCGACCTCGCGCATTTCCACCACCACCACTTGGCAAACGCCGAAGGGAACTTCGTGCTCATGAAACAGTCGCTCGACGCGCCCAGGATCGCTGACCACGATACGCGCGATGGCTGAGTCGGTGGATTCCGAAACGCTGAGCGCCACCACATGCGTTTCATGTGCATTCAATAACTTCACGATCTCGAGCAGCGCGCCCACCTTGTTCGGGAGAAAGACCGAGAATTGCTTGACCAGCGGTCCTTCCATTTTCGAAGTTGTTTCCGGTAAATCGACAGGCATTTGAGGTGGATCGGCCGCTCCGCGGGCGATGTTAATAAGCGCGGCTGCGCCGCTAAATTTTAGCATCGAGCAGGGACTGCTCGATCCACCCAAGTATCTCATTGTCGATCTTTTCTTTGCAAACCATTTTCAACGCTTTAACGCATCATGCTTCAACGGCAGCCGCTACCTTTCAGGCTGTTCATTTTGCCGCGCCGCTTTACATTCGCTCGCCAAGGATGGACGAAGAGAATGAGCTGATCGGGTTGCGGCGCAAAAAACTCGACGCGCTCCGTGCCCAGGGCGTCGAACCTTTCGGAAAAGCTTTCGCGACCGGCGGCGACATCTCCGAGATCCGCGCGAACTTTAAAGAAGGCGAAATCGTTCACGCCGCTGGACGCATCACCGCACATCGCGACATGGGCCAGAGCCATTTTCTCGATCTTCGCGACGCCAGCGGCCGCATTCAAATTTACATTCACGCCAGGGAAGTCGGGACCGAACTTGTTGATCTTTTCCACTTGCTAGATATCGGCGATTTTATTGGCGTCGAGGGAACGTGTTTTCTCACCAAAACCGGTGAGCCGACGTTGAAAGTGCGCACGTTCCAAATGCTGGCCAAGTCCCTGCGGCCGCTCCCGGAGAAATGGCACGGGCTGCAGGACATCGAGGCGCGCTATCGCCAGCGCTATCTCGATCTTCTCACCAACGAGCGCTCGCGGGAAAACTTTGAAAAACGCATCGCGATTGTTCGCGAGGCCCGGCGCTTTTTTGAGGACCGCGGGTTTTGGGAGGTGGAGACGCCGATACTGCAAACGATCGCCGGCGGCGCCGCCGCCGAACCGTTCAGCACGCACCACAAAGCGCTCGGTCTCGATCTTTATCTGCGCATTGCGCCCGAGCTTTATTTAAAACGTTTGCTCGTCGGTGGGTTCAACAAAGTTTTCGAGATCAACCGAAATTTCCGGAACGAAGGTATATCCCGAAAGCACAATCCAGAATTCACCATGCTGGAGGCGTACTGGGCCTATGCCGACTTCGAGAAAATGGCGAACCTGGTCGAAGAATTGATTTGTCATCTCGCGGACAAAATTTGCGGTTCGCAACAAATTGAACACCGGAATGTCGATGGAAACATCACCCGCACAATCAACCTGAAGCGACCCTGGCGCCGCGCCCGCTATCGCGATCTGATCCGTGAAATCGACCCGGCCTGGTTCGAATACGCGAGCGAAAAACGGCGCGAGCGTTGCGCGGAATTGCAGGTCGAGATCAGTCCGCGCATGGCCGATTATGAAGTTACGCAGCAAGTCTTCGAGAAGTTAGTGGAAGAAGAGACCATCGATCCGCTCTTCGTCACGCATTGTCCGAAGGAGCTCGTGCCTCTGGCCAAGCAAAACAACGAGGACGATTCAGTTGTCGATGTTTTCGAGCTGATCATCAATGGCGTGGAGATTGCACCCGGTTACAGCGAGCTAAATGACCCTGATGTGCAGCGACAGCGTTTGCTCGAGCAAGCAGGCGAAGAAACCCAAAAGATCGATGAAGAATTTTTACTCGCGCTCGAGCATGGGATGCCCCCGGCGGGCGGCTTCGGCCTCGGCATCGATCGATTGTCAATGTTGCTCACCGGCGCGGAATCGATCCGCGACGTGATTCTTTTCCCCCTGCTCAAGCCAAAGCGCGATTGAGCACAGGGAAGATCCTCTGCGCTCAGCGCCGCGGTTTAGTCCGCTCGCTCTCCAGATCGAACGTGACTTTGGCGTTGATCCGGTAGCTACTGACTTTGCCGTTGTCCACTGCCGCGGTGAATTCCTTGATGTAGATCGAGCGGATATTACGCAACGTTTTCGAGGCTTCGTTTACGGCGCTCTGCGCGGCATCCTCCCAGCTCTTCGACGATTCCGATAGCAGTTCGATAACTTTGACGACTTTGGCCATGGTTGATAATTCTCCTTTCTTAAGGATCGAAGAGCACCGTGGTTTCGGTTCCTTCGAATTCTTGCGATCCGATTTTTCGCGCCGCCCAGTCTACGCGCCGCGCGCATCCATCCATTGCACTGCGAAACGAGTGACCTGGCGCGCGTTCTTGAGATTTAATTTCTCTTTGATATGGGCGCGGTGCGTTTCGACTGTTTTCGGACTTAAATGAAGTTCTTTCGCGATCTCGCGCACTTCATGTCCCTTGCCGATCAATTCCAAAATCTCCAGCTCGCGGTCGCTTAAATTGTCGGTCGGGGCGGCTTTGCCGTTGTCGGGTGCCTCAGCATAACTAACAATCAATTTAGCGGACATGGCCGCGCTCAGATAAGGACGCCCGTCGAAGACCTGTTGGATCGCGGTGAGCACGTTAGCGAGTGCTTCCTGTTTCATAACGTAGCCCTGCGCGCCGGCGCGAAGAGAGCGCAACGCATAAAGCGATTCATCGTGCATCGAGAGGACCAGAATCGGTAGTTTGGAAAATTCCGACCGGATGTTTTTGATCAACTCAATGCCATTGGCGCCGGGCAGGCTAACATCGACAATCACCAGGTCGGGCGTGATTCGGCGGATCACGTCTATCGCTTCGGCGGCGCTGCCGGCCTCTCCGCAAACGGCCAGGCCGTCATTTGAATTGATCAACTGTTCGAGGCCTTTTCGAAAAAGCGGATGATCATCCACGATCACAATGCGTTTCGCGCCCGGCCGATCGCATTTTGAATTTTTGTTCTCGAATCTGACGCGTTTCATTTGGTTTCGGGCAAGTAGCAAACAATACGCGTGCCGCCTCGCCTCGGAGATGCCACTTCCAAGTGACCGCCGGCGGCCCGCGCACGATAGTTCATAATGTGAAAGCCCAATCCTTGAGGCTTGTTCGGCTTGTTCTGAAATCCAACGCCGTCGTCGGTTATGCTCAAAAAGTTTCCTTTTTTTGATCGGCCTAGTTCGACCATAATTTCCCGGGCTTGGGCGTGTTTGTTGGCGTTGATCACGGCTTCGCGCGCAATGCGATAGAGATGGGATGCGGCTGCGTCATCATCGATATGAAACGGTCGATTGATCTCCAGCCGGCAGGGGGTCTTCCAGATCTCCCGGTCAACCAGGTCCTGGAGAGCGCCGACCAAGCCGGCTGAATCGACATCGATACGATGCAAGGCGCGGGAGACATTGCGCGTGTCGGCGGCGGCGGCGTTCACCAGCTCGGCGATTTTTTCCAGATCATCGACTTCAATGACACGATGATTCTTTAACCGGAGCGCGACCGAGCGCGCCATGAATGCAACGGCCGTGAGATGCTGGCAAATCCCATCGTGCAATTCCTGTCCGAGCCGTTGTTGCTCGCGATCGCTGATTTCGAGAATTTCGCCTTCAAGTCCTTTGCGTCGTTTGATTTCGTTTTCCAATTTTCTGTTCGCGGCGTGCAATTCCTCAGTTTGCTTGAGCACCCGGGCTTCCAGAGAATCTCTGGCGTCTCCGCCGACAATCGGGTAACCGATCGATTTCTTCTTGTCGTTCCTGCTGTCGCCGCCCGAGCACGAACTGCGCCGGCTCTTCGTCATGCTCGGTTTGCGTTTCTGAGCCATAGCCCTTTGCAGAAAAATTAACAGCTCCTGTAAGCCGCCGGGCGAATGTAGCGTGAACTCGACCAAATGCCTATGGGTTCAAAGCCGCGGGATATTGGGCGTCGAAGGCTTGCAGCGCTCCTTCGACAGTGGGCCCGATTCCGACGATTCCATCTTCCACGCTCGGCCCAAGAAGGGCAATCCAAAGTTCACCGCGGACCGATAATTGCGGCCGGTGCATGGCTGATGGGCTGTCCGGATGCGCGAGGCAGTATAGCTTCATCCGCTCCATCGCTAGCGTGCTCCTGTCGCTCCTGCGTATTTTCACGCAAAGGAAACGCAGGGCGCTTGATCGGTGGACGGCTCAATTTCCCAACGCCACAGCGACAATTGCGGATCACGGGTTGACTCCGGCGTCTTTACCGGCAACGCGGCTCGAATATAGGGTTTACACCGATACTCGAATTCGGCGTTCGCCTGATTGTGTTAACCATGCTCAATCTGCAATGCTCCGGCGATGGCGCTATTGCCTCCAATGAAGCTGTCTGACGATGACAAATTAGAAGTGTTGCGGCGGCTCGATCAATTCCGGAAATGGAACTCGCTGGAGGAAAAACGTTATTGCCTTGTTTGCGCCAGCATTATCACTGGCCGGAGGATTCAAATCATCGGCGGGACGCGGGGAACGGGTCCATTGCGAATGATTTGTCCCACCGACGGCTGTCACTCCATCCCCATGGATTGGGTGCGGCCCACTGATGAAGTGCTGGCAAACATGTCGGTCTTGCAAAGCAACAACGGCAGCGACCCACTATAACGTCGCGAAAGACGTCTCGTTTTGCCTCTGGCAAATGTGCCCGGGCCCATTGATCAGCTGAAGCCATAGACCGGCGCCCGCAGGGCTAAGTGCCGCATTTGTAAGGATTTGACCTACAAGCAGACCGGTTTGCGGCCTGATTGCTGCACGCGGCCGTCTCGGCATTC
Organism: Verrucomicrobiota bacterium; assembly: GCA_003219195.1. Classification (GTDB taxonomy): domain Bacteria; phylum Verrucomicrobiota; class Verrucomicrobiia; order Chthoniobacterales; family UBA10450; genus UBA10450. The sequence goes on along the minus strand of QHPX01000053.1, from coordinate 4,724 downwards.
TTCTAAATGGCGGCGACAGCTATTTCAAGAATCCACGAGAATCAGTTGAGAAGTAAAAATCCATGTTAGAAACACAATTCGATTGCGGCGCTTTTGCACGTATCTCCAACGAATCGCTCATGGAAGCGATTAGCGAGCGGCAACCGCACGCCTTGAATGAATTTTATTCGCGTCACAGGAACCGACTCAAATCCGTCATCGGCAATGTCGTCCACGAAGAAGGAGAGGCCGACGATGTGCTCCAGGAAATTTTGATTCAGATTTGGCGCGACGCGCGACGCTATTCGCCGAAAGCAGGTAAAATGCTTGGCTGGGTGGTGACCATGGCCCGGCGCCGCGCTATCGATCGGCTGCGGCGGCGACAGGCATATTGTCGAGCGAAAGAGCGCTATCAAACGCACATCGACGAACAACCACATTCGAGACCGCGGCCCCATGCCTTCGATGAAATTTCGCGCGCCGATTTGCGGCGATTTCTGCGCCAGCGCATAGAGGAACTCCCGTCCTATCAGCGTGAAGCGATTGAGCTTTCCTTTTTCACCGGCATGAGTCACCGCGAAATTGCCAATGCCACGCGCGCGCCGCTCGGGACTGTAAAAACACGGCTGGAGTTGGGTTTGCAGAAATTAACCCAGGCGTTGGTGCCGATACGCCAGAAAATATGATGACGCTTTCTGATCTCGCCCGCGGTTGGCCACCATAATTGGCTCAGTCTGAACTGTAATTCTGCGGTTCTCGTGCTACGTTCTGAGAAATGGATAAGCCTCAAATCACCGCCTATCTCAAAACTTATTGCGGCTGGAGTGCCGGCGTGCGGGCCGTTCTGGCGAAGTACAATCTTCCGTTCACGGAGAAGGACATTATCCAGAATCCCGCTTTCCGTTGGGAGATGGAAACTAAAAGCGGACAACCGCTTTCGCCGTGCGTCGAGATCAATGGTCAGATGCTGGCGGACGTGAGCGGTGACGAAATCGAGACCTATTTGATCGACAATAAGATTGTGCAGCCGAGCGAGGCCGCGACCGATGTTCCGACCAATGCCCCATGCCCGAGCGAGCAGCACGAGAGCAACGTGCAGTTGCGGCTTTAATTCTTTTTTCGCGGCAAGGTGGATCGAGCAGTCCCTTGCTCGCTGCTAAAATCAGGCGGCAAAGCCGCATTTGCTTATCATCGCCCGCGGAGCGGCCCATCCACCTTTTGAATGGAGCGCGTTTTAATCTACGCAAATCTGTGGCTAGATTGTCATACTTGCTGCCATGAAATTTTTCGCCCGCGCCCGAAAGAGCAAACTCTTCCGTTACGGCTGGAAGTTCACGCTCCTTGCTTTGGTCGCCGCAGCCGGTCTCGCTGTTTTTCTTTTCTACGCCGGCTGGGCCACAACCTTCGACACGAAGAAGGTCGGCGAGATGCCGGAGCGCAACACCGTTTTCGATGTTGATGGAAAAATTTACAGCCGCCTCGCCGGAGCGAACCGGTTGAAAGTTTCGCTCGATCAAATTTCGCCGTTTTTTATCAACGCCTTGCTTGCCCGCGAGGACACGCGCTTTTATCAACACAACGGAATTGATTGGCGCGGAATTCTTCGCGCGTTGGTGCGCGATATTTTGAGCGGGTCGGCCAAGGAAGGCGCCAGCAGCATTACTCAACAGCTCGCGCGCAACAGCCTTCCGCTTGGGGGACGCACGATCAGCCGAAAAGTATTGGAGGCGATGGTCGCTTTGCGCGTCGAGCGCGATTTCACCAAACAGCAAATTCTCGAGCTTTACATCAACCGGATTTATTTCGGTTCCGGCTGTTACGGCGTGGAAACGGCCTCCCAAGCTTATTTCGGCAAGAGCGCGTCGACGTTAAATCTTTCCGAAGCGGCGCTGCTGGCTGGTTTGATTCGAAGTCCCAACCGCTTTTCGCCCCTGAAAAATCCGGAGGGGGCGGCGCTGCAACGCGATGCGGTTTTGGATCGCATGGTTGAGTTGAAGAAAATATCGGCGGCGGAAGCTAATCAAGCAAAGTTTGCAAAGGTAAATCCGCATCCAAAGCGTTTGCTGCAAATCCAGGAGAATTACGCGATGGACGCGGTGCAGCGCGATTTGAACACGCTTCTCACGCAGGACCAGATCGACAACGGCGGTCTCTTTATTTACACCGCGCTCGATCCGGCCGTGCAAAATGCCGCGCAGGAGGCGCTCGAAACCCAGCTTACAAAAATCGAGCGTCAATCCAATTTTCACCATCCGGTGAAAGCGAAATATCAACCACCTGAGAGCGGTGAGGACTCCTCCATGCCCTATCTCGAAGGCGCGGTCGTGGCGATCGACAATGCCAGCGGCGGTGTTCGCGCCTTGGTGGGTGGTCGCGATTATTCGCAGAGCAAATTCAATCGCGCTCTCGCACCCGCGAATCGCCAGGTTGGTTCCGCTTTCAAGCCGTTCGTGTATGCGCTTGCCTTTACCCATGGGCTCCTGCCCGGCGCAGCCATCAGTGACGGCCCCATTCAACCAGGCGAAATCGACGGCGCTGGAAACTGGTCGCCGGGAAATTCCGACGGCACTTACGGCGGCATCCAGCCTTGCTCCTATGGCCTGATTCATTCGCGCAATACCATGAGCGTGCGCGTCGGCCAGTTCGCCGGACTCGATGCCGTGCAGAAAATCGCTACCACACTCAACCTCGGTGAAAATGTCCCGCGCGGTCCGGCGATTTATATCGGTTCGTTCGAGACTGACCTGAAAGATTTTACCGCCGCCTATTCCGTTTTCCCGAATGCCGGAGTGCGCAAGCAGGCTTACATGATCGAGCGCATCGATGATCCGCAGCACCAGCCGATTTATCGCGCGGCGCATATTTCCGCTCCCGCGCTCGATCCGAGCGCAGCCTGGATGACCTCGCAGTTGATGGAAGAAGTGCTGACACGCGGCACAGCGGCCAGCGCGCGTTCGTTAGGCTTCAAACTCCCGGCCGCCGGCAAAACCGGGACGACCAACGATTACAAGGACGCATGGTTCTTGGGCTACACGAACACGCTCACGTGCGGCGTTTGGGTCGGCTTCGATCAACCGGTCACAATTATTCCACACGGCTACGGCGCGGCCCTCGCCCTGCCGGTCTGGGTCCAGGTGATGAATAAAGCCGCGCAACGTTATCCGCCGCAAGATTTGCAGACCACTATCCCGATGCAACGCGCCGTGGTTTGTTCGCTCTCAAATCATCTCGCCACCACCGGCTGCGAGGCGGCTGGAACAGCTTACGAGATTGATTTACCAGTCGATAAAATCCCGACCGGTGCTTGCGAAGTACACGGCGGCGACCAAATGCTCGCGAACCAGTTGGAAAATTTTGGCCAGAAGGCCGTCACTTTCCCGAACAAACTCTTCCAGTCGTTCAAAAAATTCTTCGGCGGCAGATAAGTTGTAGCTGCCGCCGTCTCTGGCGGCAGAAAGCTTTGTTACCGTTGCGCTCTTTAATTGTCTGCGGACGCTCTACCAGGACAGCGTTCATTAAGTCCTGACTGCAGAGTCGATTCGCGAACATCTGCGAACGCGTGGCGGTGGAACAAAAGGTCTGCCCAAGCGATGCAGCGCCCGATCGCTGCGGATTTCGCGTCACAGCTTTCGATCCGCTTCCGTGAACGGAATGGTGCGTTCGAGATCGCTCCACTCGCCACCACTGCCATTGCACGACTGCGGCTACGTGCGAGCGCGCAATGCCCTGATTCAGACGGCCCGTCCTTACATCTGGGCCAGGATCGTGACCCAATAGCGACGTTGGTGGATATTCACACCTGTCATATCTGAACTGAGTAAGACTTCAACGCGCACCTCGACCCTTTCAGATTCATCGTCCCAGTCAGCCTCGACGGAGACGACGTGCACCGTGAAGCCCGCTGGCGCCCCTTGTATGTCCACGGTCTGCAAAGACACGGAAGCCGTACCGATCGCCCGATAAAATTGCGGGCGGGGAAGAACAGGGCCCACCAAGAAAGTCCATGTCTCGGTCGCCTGCTCCTGGGTACGAGTCAGAGACATTTGCACATTGGCAATTCCAGTACAGGTCAACAGTCGATTCGCTCCATCGGGCCCGGTCACAACTGCTTCCAAAACTTGTTCTCCAATCGTGTTCGTCGCCGGCATTGCGTCGCCTCCTCGTAAAATTTGATCGAAGTGTGAGCCACTGGAAAAGAGCTGTCAATGCGCTCGATTTCACCGCGACAAGAATCAGCCTCGCGATGTTACGGTGAAGTAACTGCGACCGTGGAGGCCGCTAGAACGCTCGGGAGCCCTCAGATCGCTGATTTCTTGTCTGCTCCACGGCACCACAAACGGTTTCCAGGCCGGTTTCCCGCGCGGGGAAGTGCCTATCAGAACTCAAGTCAGACGCCGAACCGGCTTCAGGCTGGCATTTCCATTGGTAATCGGCAGGAAACTGAGAATAGAACTCTCAAATTGGACGATGTCTGACTTTGCGTTCTGACTCTTGAACACATCGCCGCATTTATCGCAGCTTTTTCATAGGTAAATGAGCGGGTGAGGGGAATCGAACCCCCGTGTGCAGCTTGGGAAGCTGCCGTTCTACCATTGAACTACACCCGCGGAAGAATTTCCGATTTTCGATTGCCGAATTGCGATTTGCAAGCCGCGAAAATCACTGCCAGGAAATCACGTCGTCGGACTGAACGCCAGTGGCAGGATCTTTGTATTTGTTATCGCCCACGTTCCCGGAAATTCTGG
>QHPX01000143.1 GCA_003219195.1 Verrucomicrobiota bacterium | reverse complement strand
CGTCAATGTGGAGACGGCTGCGCCGACGTTTGTTCCGTCATAATAGTTTTCGCTGCTAATCTGCCCGTAGACCGGGGTGGTCCCGTCAGGGTTATTGGCGGTCTGATAGACATAACCTATTCTTTTCATCGGTCCGGCGTACATCGGATCGTCACATGTCCAGAGCAACGGAGTAATCCCCGAGCTGCCTGAGTTCGACGCGCAATAGCGGTAGTGCGCGGTCAGCGAAGCGTCGGAGAAATAAACGACGTGGTCGAGCACGGTGAACGCAACTCCTGCAAACGTTTGCTGAGTGTAATAGTACTGAACGGTTCGCCCGTCGCTGGCGGTAACGTGATCGATATACCCTGCCGTGGTGTAATAGAATTGAAGATATCGTCCCGCCGGTTCAGTGACCTTTTGCAAGGTACCGTCGGTATTGTAAGTGAACGTGGTGCTCACGCCGTAGGGATCGATGATCGCCTGAGCGACAAAACTGTACCAGTACCAATATGTACCTGTGTCGGGGTCAAATTCTTTGTTTTGCGTGGCTAGGAATTTCACTTTCCCGCCATCGGCCAGGATCAAATAGGCGAGCATGGTCATCATATTGAGGGGTTGGAAACGCTCGCGCACGCCTGCAGCGGCCCGATAGTAAATGTCCGAAGCAGAGTGGAAGATTTCGTAGCGACCATCGGGAAATCTCACGGGATAGCTTGTTGGCGGTGTTGTCGACGATTGGGTTTGATCTGAGTCGCCCACTGTCCATTCGTAAGAATGGTGCCATCCCCCCGGCATACCGAACCAACCGTAGAAAGCGTTTCGCGAATTGGAAATTCGAGAGAACGTCAACCCATAGCTGCCGACCGCGCCGGCGACAACTATGTCGGTGACCTTGCGCGTCGCGTTGCCGGTGTAGGGATCGTAGGAGCAACCGGTGGTGATGTTGCCATTAAATATTCCCGATACCCCGGTGGGATTGTCGTTACCCACCTGTGCGGACAACGGTGCGAGGGGGAGAAGGAGCAAAAAGGGCCAGGAGACCCGGCTGATGTTGCTTACGAATTTTCATAAGGTGTCCTCCTGGGTTGATCACGGGGCGAGAGCGGGCGGATTAGCCGACGGGTTTTGAGAATTGGCGACCCAAAATTGCAGAGTCGTGAAAACGCCGCCGGTGTTGAGCAAGACGCGGTACAAGCCCGGCTGGCTGGCGGCCTGAAACTGGATCGAAGCGGTTCCGTCAGCCGCGATGGTTGGATTGTCTTGCGCGATCGAGGCAATCCCGCCATCCAGTGCCGCCGCGATGATGGTGGCGCCGGCAAAGTTTACGGGGAATCGCAACTGAATGTTAAGGCTCGCCCCCGGATCGGCTGCCACCAGAGGGAAAAGATCGCTCGTGCTGCGCAGCTGCAAGAATGTGCCGCTGGGAAAAGTAATCGCAGCCGTCGGGTTGCCACTTGCCAGCACCGAAGGCGCAGTAATGGAAGTGGACGGCAACGTTTGCGCAGCGCCGGTAGAGATTGCAATGCAGTTTACGAGAAGCGCCAGGCCCAACATGCAACAGTTGAACGGGTTAAGGGCTCTCGCTAACAATGGAATCACTTCGAAGGGATTGTTCATAGTTGTGGCTTCACAACCTCTCTACGGGATTGGTTTGGCGAAGTTCTCGAAAAAAATAAATTTTTGTTCCCTCGCTAAATCGACAGGCCAGGACGGCAAATTGGCGGCGGCGACGGCCCTTTCGGGAAGCTTTGTGACAAAAGTTGACGAGCTTGCCTCGCCCGAGTAGGCTCCGCCTCGCCAACAAGGCAATCTTAGGAGTGATTATTGATGCCAGAAGTGATCGTTCGAAAAGGTGAACCGGTGGATCGGGCGTTGAAGCGGCTCAAGAACAAGCTGGACGCTGAAGGTATTCTCGAAGAGGTCCGGCGTTTGCGCGCGTTCGAGACGCCGAATCAAAAGAGCCGCCGCAAAGCCAAAGCCAACGCGAAACGTGGTCGCGTCCGGTTCCGCTTCAATCCAAGCTAAACTTTAGTGGCCGCCGTCCCCGGCGGCTTTTTCATGTCTTGCCGCTGAGGACTCCGAAAGGATTCGCGAGCGAGGCAGCGGCCCTGCAACATTCCGATTTGCAATTGTCGATCTTAGCGTGGAAGACCCGCTCACGTCTTTCTAACAAGAGGTTTTCGGCAAGCTGCCGAAAACGACAGGCTGGCAGCCTGTACTCCCCAACGCTTCAGCGTTCCTAGTCGCATTCGCACGCGATCCGGAACCCGAGATCGTTGCACGAATAACTCGGCACATTCGATCCGCGCGCGGTTACTCTTAAACTGTTAAAGCGCGATTTCCAACTCCCGCCACGATAAACGCGCCGCGCCCCAGCAGCCGGGCCTCGAGGGTTCACCTTCGGCGCGCCACGATATGCCTCATAATAATCGAGGCACCATTCCCAGACGTTCCCCGCCATGTCCTCCATCCCAAAGGCACTGGCGCCGAGAGGAAACGCGCCTGCCGGCGAGCTTTCCGCGTAACCGTCGTCAATTTCGCGGTCGCTCCAGGCGAAAATAGTGTTGCGATCGGCGAAGTTCGCGAGATCGCCGCGGCCTTCGTGATTGCCCCATGGATATTTTCTTCCGTCGGTCCCGCGCGCGGCGTATTCCCATTCGGCCTCGGTGGGCAACCGATATTTTTTCCGCTCACGCGTGCTCAGCCATTGGCAAAACTTGATTGCGTCGAGACTGCTGACATGGACGACGGGATGACGGTCGCCCGCGCCCGGCATCCGCTTGCGCACATGCGAGGGATCAAACTTTTCGTAAACGGCATTAGTGATGAGATGTCGCGACAAATAAAAGCGGCTGACGGTGACCCGGACGAGGGGCCGCTCGTTCGGCGATGCATCGAACGCTTCGCTTCCCATCACAAACTCAGCCGATGGGATGAAGAGCATCTCGCCGCCAAGTGAATTTTGGAAATTAACATAGCGTCCGCGCTCAGCGGCGACATTAATTTCGATGGAAATTGCCTGGGCCGTCTCTGCGAGATTCGCTTCACGTGCTTCAGATCGGATCGCTCTGTTGCGCGCCGCTCCCAGATCAGGTTGCGTCTGAGAAATGGCGTCCGCCTCTTCCAGATAAAGATCGACAAGGTCCTCTGCTTCTCCCGGCTCGATGCCGAGACTTTCCGCCATGTTGATAAAAGCGTCGCGCTGATCGTCGGTCATCCCGGAACTGTCGAGCGCGCTCAAGCGCAACATGCGCAGAAATTCATCCTGCGGATTGGATGATGGCGGACCTTGCGATGGAAGCGGCGTCGCCACTGAAAGAGCAGGCGCTGGCTGCGCCCGTCTTGCGCCGCTGTCCTTCAACTCCGTCTCGATTTGGGAAATCATTTGCGATTTCGTCAGTCCGTGTTTGACACCGAAACGCATCAAGTTTTTTTCTTCGTCGGCCGTGAGAGTTCCATCGGCGATGGCGAAGGCGAGATATTTTTGAAATTCCGCCACCGCCTCTTCGTGTTCCTGGGCTGCGAGCTCGTCATCCATCGCGCGGCGCCGTTTTGGATCGAGAAGTTCGACCCGCGCCTCGGTCAGGTAGCGAGAGGATTCGTCCAGGCCGGTGCGGAGCAACTGCGCCAGCGGATTGCTCGGTTGATTTTTGAGCGGCAATTTTTTTTGCCACCAGCGCAAGAGCTCGCGGCAGCGCTCTTCGATCAGCTCGTTGCTCGGATTGGCGTGCGGATCAAGACAAAGCCGCTCGTAGAAATTCGGCGACTTGTAATTGTTCCATCCCTCCCACTTGTGCGGATCGTCCGGGAGCGGGACAGGAAAAATGGTGTTGCATTTAGGCATTCTTTACTCAACGCTCAATTTTTCGAGACTGGAGATGGCTTTGCCGATTTCGTTTGGTGCCAGGCCGGTGTTGCGCTCGATCGACACCTTCGACTGACTGCCGCACGCTTCCACCGCGACCTCCAGCACCTGGTTGGCGTTGTAGCGATACGTGAGCTCGACCGGAGAGCCTTTCGGCAAAAACGGCGGCAATTCGATGTCGCAAACACCCAGCGGCGTGCATTCCCCCGGCAGCGAACTTTCGCCTTCCACCACCTTGACCAACGCGTGCTGCATATTTGCGCTGGCCGTGCCAAATGAGTTCTTTGCGCTCGCCGGTATCGCGGTCCGCTTCTTGATCATGGGGAAAACATATTCCTCGAGATTCGATTCATCCCACAAAACGACGCCGAGTGTATGGGAAGTGATGTCGGTGACTTGAATCAACCGGCCATCGCGACAGGAAAACTGCTCCCGGGTATTTTCACCGAGCACTTTTTCGCCCGTTATTTCTTCCTCGCGCAACATCGACAAGGTGGCTTGAATTGCCGCACCCACCGCGACCGCTTCATCCGGATTGACGTCGCTGACCAGCGGCGCGGAGGACAATTGCGAAATCATCTCTCGTACCATCGGCATACGCGTCATGCCGCCGACGAGAAGGATCTTGTCGATCTTGTCCCATTTCATTTTCGCTTCCTGCATCACGATCTCGCAAATCGTTTTGCATTTCTCGGCGAGATGACGGGTGCGTTTTTCAAAATCTTTCCGGCTCACTTCCACCTTCACACTTTTGCCATGGTGGTTATGCACAATCGCGGTATGAATGCGGCGGGAGAGCTGGAGTTTGGCCGCGACCCCGCGGGTCTGGAGGTCCTGGTAACTCTGCAAATCGAGCAGTGGATTTTCATCGTGCGCGTGATCGAACTCCTCGGCCACATAATTGACGATCACATCGTCCCAATCTTTGCCGCCAAGCCGGTGATCGCCGTTGGTCGCGATGATATGGAGCTTTTGGTTCTCGATCCGCATGATGGTCACGTCGAACGTGCCGCCGCCGAGATCGAAGACAAAAACGGTTTGATCATGGTCGAGCTTGTCGAGCCCATAGGCGAGTGCCGCCGCCGTCGGCTCATTGATAATTTGGAGAACGTTGAGTCCGGCGAGTTGACCGGCCGTGATCGTGGCCGTGCGCTCGGCGTCGTTAAAATAAGCCGGCACCGTTATGACAGCGTCCGTCACTGGCTCGTTGAGATATCTCTCCGCGTCCATGATCAGCTTCTTCACGATGAGGGCGGAGAGTTCTTCAGCGGAATAAATCTTCCCGCCGAATTCGCGGTGAAATTGCTCCTTCGGTTTGCCGATTTCGCGCTTCACAAAGTCGACAATCTTCTCCGGCTCGACCACGGAGTTATTTTTCGCATGCGTCCCAACAATAACGTTCGCGCCGTCAAACAGGATGACCGATGGCGTGATTCGTTCACTCTCGGCATTGGGGATGATTTGCGGTTTGCCGTAGGCATCAAGGTGCGCTACGGCCGAGAAAGTGGTTCCGAGATCGATTCCGACTGCTTTGCGATGACTCATGTGTGGAAGATCAAGATGCGGATGTAATTGGGGATTTCCCGGCACTCCCTAAGTGCAGTTTCCATGCCGAAAACCGCCAATTTCAGCGATCAGATTTCGGAAACTGGAAAGATCAGGACTTAGCGCGCTCGGATTGCATTTTTTTTGGCAATCCGGTGTCCGTTTCCGAAATTAGTTGAACCGTTTCGCGATGACTTCCTCGGGACGTATGACCTCGCCGCGCCAGCAGAAGCCCGGCCTGACCCGAATGACGATCCGCCCATCTTCTTCCGGATAATCCGCCGGTTCGTAACTGACCACGCGATGAAGAGCGCGATCGACATGCTCCTTGGGCTCAATTTCTTTGACCTCGAACCGATGAAGAATCTCCACGAGCGAATGAATGGCGTTTTCCAAATTGTCGCGCCACTGGGCAAGGTGGTTACGTTTTCCCTTGTCGTGCGCGGCGGTGCCCAAGTGTTCGGCCAGGCTCTTGAGATGATCGAAGAGAAGCACGAGGTCGTGAATGAACGGTTTCTGAAGCGATTCGTGCAGAAAATTATCCCGATATTTGAGGAGCTCGTCATGCAGCGCGTCAAAGAGCCGTTGATTCACGCTTTCGCTGTTTCGAATCGCAGCCAGTTGTTCGTCAATTTTTTTGAAACGTGCCGCGAGATCGACTGACTTGGCCGGCGGCATCGCCGCAGCGAGTTGATCGAGGCGCTTGGAAAGCGCGTTCTCAACATTCTGGATGCGATTGTTTAATGCGGAAAACTCCTGGAGCACGCGTCCCAGATTGTCTTCCCCGCCAGAATGGTCGCGCTGCTCAATCTCGCCCGGCGGGAGCGTTTTCTCCGCCTCGGCACTCAACTGCTGCATCGCCGTGGCGAATTCGTCCGGCACGGCCACCGCCTTACCCATTGCCGGCTCCCTTCGCATAAAAACTTCGGATCGCTTCCGTTAATCCCTCGATATCATGCCGGCGGGATTCCACGTCCACGTTCAGGCCATGATCGCGCACGGTCTTCGACGTGATCGGACCGATGCTTGCCACCTTCATTCGCTTCGGCCAGGGCAAACCAAGCGCCAGAAAATTTTCCACCGTTGACGAGCTCGTGAATGTGATCAGGTCCGCGCCTTCTTCCAATAGACGGCGGCGCGCGCCGGTATCGTCGCGCGTTTCGGCCACCGTTCGGTATGCGAAACCTTCATCCACAATTGCTCCCAGACTGGAAAGCTGCTTGGGAAGCACATCCCGCGCCTTTTCCGCCCGCGCCAGGAGGATTCGCAGGTTTTCTACTCCCTGTTTTTGAAATTCCCGCACCACTGCCTCGGCCACGAATTCGTCCGGTTGAAGATCGACATGCAGATGAAAATCTTTCACCCGCTGCGCTGTCGCCGGACCAATCGCCGCGATCTTCGCGCCTCCAATCTCACGCGCGTCGTCGTAGAGTTTGAAAAACGTATCGAAAAAAGCTGTGACGCCGTTTGGACTTGTGAAAACGATCCAGTCGTAAGCGTGCGCGACCTGCACCAGCTCCGCGAATTCGAGTAGATTGCTTGGCGGTTCGATCCGAATCGTTGGCAATTCAATTACGTCCGCGCCGAGTGCGCGAAGCCGATCGCTCAACGCGCTGGCCTGCCGCCGTGTGCGCGTGACCACGATCCGTTTCCCGGAAAGCGGCCGCTTCTCATACCAATTCAAACTTTCCCGCAAGGCAACGACTTCACCAAAAACCGCTACCGCCGGAGCTTCGAAGCCGAGATCGACAACGCGCCGGCCGATGTTTTCGAGAGTTCCCGTGAGCGTTTCCTGCCGGCCGGTCGTCGCCCAGCGAACGAGCGCGACCGGCAAATTCTCGCTCACGCCGTGTTTGAGCATTTCGCGCGCGATCGATTCGATCCGCTCCACGCCCATCAGCATCACTTGCGTCCCGCCGAGTTTCGCCAGCGCTGCGTAATCAATCGCGCTTTCAGTTTTCTCCGCGCCCTCGTGGCCGGTGAAAAACGTAACGTGCGAATTTTCCGCGCGATGCGTCACCGGAATTCCGGCGTAAGCCGGCCCGGCGATGGCCGACGTTATTCCCGGCACAATTTCAAAACCAATTCCTGCATCGACAATCGCTTTTGCTTCTTCCGCACCGCGTCCGAAAACAAATGGATCGCCGCCCTTCAGCCGGACAACCCGTTTTCCTTCGCGCGCTTTTTCGACCAGGAGCGTGTTGATTTTTTCCTGGCTGAGCGCGTGCTCGCCCGCTTTTTTCCCCGCGTAAATAATTTCCGCCTCATCTCGCGCCCAGCCGAGCATTTCCGGATTCGCCAAATGATCGTGCACGATCACGTCCGCCTGCTCGATGCATTCTTTGGCACGCAACGTAACCAGCCCAAGATCCCCCGGCCCCGCGCCGACCAGGTAAACTCTCCCGACGCTCTTACTCTTATTCTTGCTCTTACTCTCCATTAATTTGCTCCAGCAATCGTGCCGCTAGCTGTTCCGCGTCTTCGCTCGGCCCTTCAATTGACCCTTTCCGCGGCGTGGTCGCTTCGAGATCGAAAACCTGGCCGCGAATTTTCATGATCGCTCCATCGACAATCGCCAGAACTCCCACTGGTTGATTGCAGTCGCCGTGCAATAAGCGCAAAAATTCGCGCTCCGCTCGTAAACAGAGCCGCGTATCGAAATCGTTCAGCGGCTCGACCAGCATCCTAGCGCGATCGTCTCCGCTGCGCACTTGCATCGCAATCACACCCTGTCCTCCAGCCGGCAAAAAAAATTCTTGGGGCAGAACTTCGATGGAAAATTCGCTCTCTTCAAAACGAAGACGTCTCTCCTTTGTCTCGAGGCCGAGCCGCTCCAAGCCAGCTCGCGCCAAAATGATGGCGTGCCATTGGTCGATCGCGAGCTTGCGCAACCGGGTCATGACGTTGCCGCGAAGATCGACAATCTCCAGGTCGGGGCGTTTCCAGCGGAGCTGATGTTTGCGCCGCACGCTGCCTGTGGCGACGATTCCATTCGCCGGAAGTGAGTGCAGGTCCCAGGGCATGATTGAAATCAACACGTCGTCCACTGGCGCGCGCGGAAGAACAGCCGCTATCTCCGTCCCGGCCGTTAATTCGCTCGGTAAATCTTTTGCGCTGTGCACCGCAAGATCGACATCTCCCGCGAGCAACGCTCGTTCGATTTCCGCCGTGAATAATCCTTTTCGTCCTGCTGACTGAACTGCGTCTCGAATCTTACGATTATTTTCGTCGCCCGACGTGGTAATGATTTTTGTCTCGACCGCTAAATCAGCCCAGCGCGCACGTAACCCATCGCTGACCATGCGCGCCTGCGCTTGGGCCAATTTGCTCCCGCGCGTCCCGATCACGATCTGCGAAGGTTTCATGATTGCTTCTGTAGCGGCGGTCTATGACCGCCGAACCGCATTACCCTGAGCGATATTCCAACGAAAAGATCTCTCCCATGAACGGCCAGTCTACCGCCTTTCTGGCAAGCCTCGCCCGCACTGGATTCTCGCGAACATAGTTCCATTTTTCTGAGTACGACTCGTCGCTCCGTAGCACGTGATCGAAAAATGTCTTTTGCCAATGTGGCGAGGCAACTCCGTTTAATCGTAGCGCCTTTGAGATGGTATTCTTCAAAGACTTCATCCAATCCGATAACGTGATCTTTTCATCGTCGGTTGCGACGAACACATGGAGATGATCGGGCATTAGCACGTATGCTCCAACCCATGCCCCGCGCGCCGGACCTTCCCGCGCAAAGCGCAGAAACGTTTCGTGGATTGCCGCAGTAGCAAGAAGTTTGCGTCGATCCTGCATGCAGGCTGTGACGAAGTAGATTGGCGAGCGCTCAAATACCAAGTCGAGGCGCTGCAGGTGCGGTTTTCGATTTTCGGCGGTCATAGACCGCCGCTACAGCTCAAACGTGCGCAGCGGACTCTCGCCGACCGGCGGATCTTCGGCATCTCGCGATGCGCGATTCAACCCGCGCGAAATCAATTTGCCAAACTCCGCGACGTGTTCGGCAATGATTGCTTCCGCCGCGGCAACCTGCTGCCGCCGCAGCGCGAGCGATTGCTGCGCGACCGATTGCAACGAATCGATGTCGTAAAGATAAACACCATCCATCTCATTGACGCTTGGATCGACATCGCGCGGCACCGCAATGTCGATAATGAAAAGGGGACGGTCGATCCGATTGCACAACATCGGTCCAAGATTCTCCGGCGTGAGCAAGGGCGCCTCGGACGATGTCGATGTTATCAGAATGTCGATCTCGCGGCATTGCTCCCGCCAGTCATCGAACCCAATGGCGCGACCGTCTACGAGTCGCGCCAGTTCCCGCGCGCGATCCAATGAACGATTGCTCACGCGCAGATCGGTAACACCGCGCGTGACCAGCGCGCGCGACGTACGTTCGCTTGTCTCGCCTGCGCCGAGAACGAGAACCTTGCGCCCCGCCAGGTCGCCAAAGATTTTCTCGGCAAGATCGACCGCCACCGAGCCGACCGAGACCGCGCCGCGCGTGATTTCAGTGTGAGTGCGAACTTGCTTCGCGGCGCGAAACGCGCGTTGAAACAAGCGATGAAGATACGGCCCTGCCGCGCCGGATTTTCTCGCAGATTCATACGCTTTCTTCGCCTGACCGAGAATCTCGGTTTCGCCCACAACCATTGAATCAAGACCCGATGCGACACGGAAAAGATGCTGTGCGCATTGTGCGTCTTCGTACCGATAAAACGGAGCCGAATCAGGCGGGATGTGCTTGTCGATCGTACGAGCGAGGCAACGGGCGATATCCAACGTCGATACACGTGTTTCCGATACGCCGTAAACTTCCACCCGGTTACACGTCGTCAGCACCAACGCCTCTACGCAACCAGAATGTCGCAACACACAATCGGTTTCCGCGTTTCCGGTGAAACGTTCGCGCATCTCAACGTCAGTATTGTGATGGCTCAGGCCGACGCAGAAAAGATTCATGGAGTGTGCATCTGGGCGGTAAAAGTGATTCCCCAGAGAAGTGAAAGCGCCGCGCTAAATCCAATGATGCAAAGCGCGGCTATACGTTTCGGAGTAAATCGGCGGAGATGCCGGCCTTGCAAAATCGCACCGTAAAGCAGCCACACGCCCATCGCACAAATCACTTGCACCCACGGCAACGGTTGCCCGACAAAGAACCCGCTCACCAGCCCCACCGTGTAAAGCGCAAATCCCCACCAGAGCAGCCGCGTGATCGCGGCGAAGAGATCGCTCAGCGGCGGTAGATGATAAAAAATGGAACGCAACTGATGCGTCTTGAGCTGGCGCTCCTGCACGAGATACATCACGCCCGCAATGCCGGCGAGCGCGAACGCGCCGTAAGCGATCAGCGAAAAGGAGGCGTGAAATTCCAGCCACGGGTTCGCCGGCAACCGCACCGGATGGAAATTGTCGATCCTTGCGAGCAAAGCGAATGTTTGAATGATAAAAACAAGCGGCGCCGTAAACGCGCCCATTAGCGAAAGCCGATAGGCCGGTCCGATCAGCATGTAAATCAGTGCAATCGACCAGGCGAGGAAAATGAAAACCTCAAACAAGTTCGTAAGCGGACACCGGCCAAGGGCATGACCGCGGACCGACAAGAACGCCGTCTGAAAAATAAATCCCAGCCCGATCGCGAGAAAATTAAATCGCCCCGGCCGAAAAACTCCTGCGCGCAGCGCCACGATCGTGCGCACCACCGCCGCGAGAAAACAAACGGTCGAAATAACGAGCAGCTGTCGATCCATCGCGAGTAACGATTCTAAGATCACGCACTCGGCTTGGCAATCCTACGCGGCGCAACCTGGAGCGGCGGTCTATGACCGTCGACATTCTGGAATATATTTGCCAATCGTCCGGCGCTCATAGAGCGCCGCTAGAGAAGCACATTTCCGCTCGCCAATCGCATTTGAGACGGGCAATCATCCCCATCATGAATATCAAACGTCTTCTTCTCGCGATCGCCGTTGCATTCGTTGTCCTCTTTGCGACCGACTTTCTCATTCACGGCATTTGGATGACGCCCGATTACCGGGTGACCCAACAGCTCTGGCGAACCGACCCGGAAATGAACGCGCGCATCGGTTGGATGTTCGCCGCGCAATTGCTCTGGGCGGCCACCTTCGTCCTGCTTTGGACCCGCTGGGCCGACACCGCGCGTCTTGGCTGCGCCGTGGGCTACGGTTTGCTCATGGGCCTTTTCTCGGGAGTCTGGGCCATCGTCATGTACGTCGTCGTGCCCATGCCCTGTGGAATCGCCGCCAAATGGTTCTTCGCCGGCATTGTGCAATCAATCCTCGTCGGCTTCGTCACCTTCTACGTTTACAAACCAAAACCGCAGCCAGTGTAAATCTAGCGGATGGTTAGGCCGCGGGCTTCGAGGGCGGTCATAAGTCAATGTCTTTCGCGGCATTGGGATTACTTTTAATACGACGTTGAATCGTTGAGAATGCATCGTTGCATTGTTCTAATGTGCTCATAAAGCACTGCCGAATATCTGAGTAGTCCAGCGTCCAGGCACGGGATTGGTAATAATTGCGAGATACGGTTGACCATCATGTGTGTAGATGAAGCGTTCATTGACGTCTTCGTTGTCAGTCGGTGTCCAGCCTTTAGGATCGACTAGCGCAATCTTGACTCCGCGAGGTAGCGAGTCGAATCGCTCGTTTGATGCGAACGTCGTTAGGATAAGGGCGCTGGAGGCCTCCTCCACGTCGATTTCTCCTGAATACTCCCAGACATCGGGAATTGGTGAGGCGATTTCCAACCATTGCGCCCAATCTGCGCAGCGTCCTTTGGTGATGTCATAATTGCTCATACAAACGACTACGGGATCCCGGAGCCGAAGTTTTCGAAAATCTGCATTTTTCGTGAGGCGACCGGGATCCGGCGGTCACAGACCGCCGCTACAGTTGTAGCCGCGATCGGTGATCGCGGCGGCCGGCGTCACCGACGCCGGCTACAGCCAGCGTTGACGTTTCGGAACGGCTCGCTAGCATCGCGAACCGATGACTTCCGATATGCTCGGCAAGTTGCGCAGCGGCGTGCGCGATGTGCCGGATTTTCCGAAGAAGGGGATCGTGTTCAAAGATATCACGCCGATCTTGAAAGACGGCGCGCTCTTTCGGGCGTCGATCGATGTTTTTCTCGAGCATTGCCGCGGACGAAAGATCGACAAGATCGTCGGGATCGATGCGCGCGGATTTCTTTTTGGATCGGCGGTAGCCTACGAGCTCGGCATCGGTTTCGTTCCACTCCGAAAAAAAGGGAGGCTGCCTTACAAAACCGAGAGCGCAAAATACTCGCTTGAGTACGGCGAAGCGGAAATGGAGCTGCACATCGACGCGATCACGCGCGGCGAACAAGTCATTTTGATCGACGATCTGCTCGCGACCGGCGGAACATCGGCATCAGCGGCAGCGCTGATCAAAAAAGTGGGCGGCGAATTGATCGAGGCGATCTTTTTGATCGAGCTCGAATTCCTGCACGGCCGCGACAAGCTCGCGCCGACCCCGGTGATTTCGTTTCTGAAATACTGATTGTCGATCTTAGGTAGGTTGACCTCAATCGCCCGCGGGCGGTTCGGGTGAACCGTCCCTACCCACGACGACTTCCATCTTAATATTTTGGAACGCGAGCTGATCGTGGATCATCCCGAGCAATTCGACGGCGCGGGCATCGGGCATGTGCGCGCAGCGGACTTCAATGCGCGCGTGTTTGTTCACGAACTCGGGGTGCGATTCGGCGAGTTCACCGTCGAGCAGAAACGAAACGTAGGCGTTGAACTTTTCCTGCAATTGATGGATCCGCTCCTCCGAGCCATCCCACGGCCGCGGCTCGTTCATGACGAGCACGATTTCGTCCGTCTTCGGATCGTGCGCGAAGATGTCGATGACACCAACGCGATCGTCAGGCTTGAGCTTTGAAGTTTGATCTTTGACTGATTCCGCCATTCGATGTTGGATGTTGGACACTCGCTCGCGAATACTTTCGGAGTTAAGCGTTGGACGTTCAAGTTCGAACACGATGAAAGGCCATTGGGTGCTGACGACTTCCATCGCGCTCGCCGCGGCAAGAAGCGCGTCGGCGCAATTCACGCCGGCCTTTTTGCAAAACGACAGCTACTGGGCCAACGGCAAAGCAGAGTTCGATATTTATGACGCACAAATTGTTCGCGAAGGCCAGCCACGGCCATGCGAAGTGCTGCACATTCTCGTGCGCGAACCGTTTGACCCGAAGCAATGGACGAAAGTGGACGATTGGAAGCGGCCGGGTGTGGTCCCGGTAGTGAAGCTCAATCAAAACCTGCATGTCCCGACCGGCGTTTACGTTTATCAGCAAATGCATTCGAGCTTTTGGAAGATCGACAATGGATTGCTGCTGAAATGGTCGCTTACGAGCAACGACAGCGTCGGCAACACCTTCAAGGAAATGCGACGCTTCGGCGAGCAGCTCGCCTTCAACTGGCACACGTACTGGGACGGCATGGCCGATGGGAGCGAGAACATCACCCCGCCGGCCAACGGCTATTTTTATGACGAGCTGCCGTTGCGGGTGCGGACGGTCGAGTTTTCGAAAGCAAACGGCCAATTCGAAATTCGACTCGCACCGAGCGTGATCAATTCGAAAAAGGACACAATTGTTTTCAAGCCGGCGAAGGTAAATTTCAAATTGAATGAGCGCGCGATCGATATCGATGTGGAGCACGACGCGGGTAAGGATCATTTCGTGCTCGATCGCGAATTCCCGTTTCTGCTGCGCGAATGGAGCGCGGCAGACGGCAGCCATTTGAAGTTGAAGCAGAGCTTGAAGATCGATTACTGGAACTACAACAAGAACGGCGACCGCGAGCGCGCGTTAAAAGATCCGATGCTGCGCCACCCGGACTAAAAATGGTAGGCGAGACTGCCAGGCGCGCCGAACGGACGGCCCGGCGGTCCGTCCCTACCAACGAAACGAATTGAACAGGGCGCTCGCCTGCGCGTTAATGGAGTCGTGGCGAAAACGAAAAGATCGACATCTACTCGGCTGACGTTGCTCGGCCGCAGCGACGCGCGAGTTCCCGCGTCGCCCGCAGAAGCGCGACTCGAGACGTTTCCTAATCCGGCGCGGCGAAATTACCGGATTCATTTTGAGACGGACGATTTCACTTCAGTTTGTCCGGTGACCGGTCAGGCCGATTTCGCGAGGATCGACATCGATTATGTGCCGGACCGTCTTTGCGTGGAAAGCAAGTCGCTCAAGTTTTATCTCGCGTCGTATCGAAACGAGCGCGCCTTCAACGAAGCGGTGACCAACCGCATTCTCGACGATTTTGTGCGCGCCTGTGCGCCGCGCGAAGCAATTGTGACGGCGCAGTTTTCCGCGCGTGGCGGCATCGCACTTACGGTGCGAGCCGAATATGCTGACAAAAAAACGTCCCCGAAGAAGCTTGATCGAGATGGACGCTGAACCTGGTAGGGCGAGACTCTGTAGAGGCGACGAATAATTTCACGGCTCCGCAGAAGCGTCGCCCTACCACATGGAAAATGAAACACGCGGTCGTTCTCTTAAGCGGCGGAATTGATTCGACAACCACGCTGGCGATTGCGATTGCCAACGGTTACGAAACTTACGCCGTTTCGTTTGATTACGGCCAGCGTCACAACCTGGAACTGGAAGCCGCCCAGCGAGTCGCCAAGTCGTTAGGCACGAAAGAGCATCGCATCCTTAAGATCGACAATCATCTCTTCGGCGGATCGGCGCTCACGGCCAATGTCGATGTCCCGAAGGGCCGTTCGGAAAAAGAAATCGGCGCGGGAATTCCGGTCACTTACGTGCCGGCACGGAACACGATTTTTTTGGCGCACGCACTCGCCTGGGCAGAAGTGATTGGCGCCGCCCACATTTTTCTGGGCGTGAACGCGATTGATTACAGCGGTTATCCGGATTGCCGGCCGGAATTTATCGCGCTGTTTGAAACCCTGGCCAACATTGGGACCAAGGCCGGAATTGAAGGCCGGCGCTTTCAAATTCATGCGCCGCTGATCAAGTTCTCCAAAGCCGACATCATTCGCAAAGCGCGCGAGCTCGATGTCGATCTTGCGCTGACGCACAGTTGCTACGATCCGACGCCGGATGGCCTCGCTTGCGGGTTATGCGATTCCTGTCAGTTGCGTTTGAAAGGTTTTCGCGAAGCCGGTTTAGCCGATCCAATTCAATACGCGCCTGTCGCTGCCGTAGCTCTGGGCAAAGGCGGAGCGCGATGAAGAACATTTTCATTCTTACCAAGGCCGAGCAGCGCGCCGTGATCGTCATCTTGATGGCGCTGCTTGCCGCGACGATCGCGAGACGTTTTCTGGAAGACCGCGCACACATTCCAGCGCCAACATCGACAGCGGTAAGGTCACCGCCATTGGCATATCCGTCGGAGAACGAAGCCGAGCCCGAGAGCTCGCCACGTTGACCATCATAAAAGTCCGTCGCGGCGAGACGCCGCGACCAGCACGCGAGACGCGTGCGCTACCCAGAAAAATTACTCTGCACGCAAACCTGGGATTCGTCCATAGCCGACAAAGACCGGGCTGAGCTTGGCGTCGTTACTCTCCGGTGGCTTCGACAATTTGAAATCGAAAATGCTGACACCAAATCGTTGTTTGCCATCATAAGTGCGGCCATCGCTCGCCCCGACCATGACGCGCTTGTTGGTTCGCTTTTCGCGCCCCAAATAAATCATCGCATGCGTGACTGGCGGATCGCGCTCGATTTTGTAGGTGCCGGTCCAGAATAGCAGATCGCCCGGCTTGAGCGCATCGAGCTCAAATGAATCTTCATGCCGACTCAGGACCGCGTGAAAATTTCCCGCCTTCCGCACCCAAACGTATTGCTGGCTGGAGTCTCTCGGCACGTCGGTAAATCCATTTTGGCGGAGGACATAATAGACGAAGCCGGAGCAATCCATGCCCCCATTCGCTGGATCTGCCGAGCCATAAGTGTAATTGAGATTTTGCTTTGTTAGATCAAGACCGTGCTCGATGATTTGCCGCACTTTTGGCGGATAACTGTCATATTCGCTAATCTCACCAGGCGAAATCGTGGCATTGGGCGCGCCTTTCTTCTCCGGAGTAGGGTGCGCGGTTGCCGAAGGCGGCGGAGTCGGTTGCGGAGTTTCGCTTGGAGTCGACGTTGCGGTTTCCTCGGGTGTCGGTGTCACAGACGGTGACGCGGCAGGTCTAGGCGTAGGGGATCTTTTCTTTCGTTTTGATTTCCTCTCAGGCGTGGGACTAGCAGATGGAGCTGGCGAGATTTTCTTTTTCGGGGAAGCGGTCGGCGAAGGACTTGGCGTGGTCTTCGTTGTCGAGCGCCTCCGATGTTTTCGCGATGGAGTGGGCGTCGGTGTTGGCCCGAGAAACTTCTTGATCTTTGTGCCCAGCGACTCTTCAGCCGCTTCCGGCGCAGCGATCGTCCCAAACAAGATCGCGACGATGATAAAGAGCCGAAGCATTGCTTTGATCGTCGGAAATAACGATCAGCCGGCAAGTTCCCGAAGGACAGCTTTGTTTAATCGAATTCCGCCTTCGAGATTTTCGAGAGGAAAATTTTCGTTCGGTGAATGCGCCCGACAGTCGGCAAGGGCGAGACCCATCAAGAGAGTTTCAATTCCCAAAATGCCGCGGAACTGCGAGACGATCGGAATGCTGCCTCCCTCGCGAATAAGCGCGACATCCGCGTTGAATGCCTTGCGCAACGCTCGCTGCGCCGCTTCGCCGCCTGGAGAATGCGGATCGGTGAGATACCAAGGGCCGCTGTGACCGTCAGTGATGTCGAGCGTTACGCCTTTGGGCAAATTCTTTCGCAAATGCGCTCTTGCCAGCTTTAGGATCTCGTCGCCTTCCTGGTTTGGGACGAGACGGAATGTTAGTTTTGCCATCGCGTGACTGGCGATCACCGTCTTCGTCCCCTTCCCTTGATAACCACCGCCGATCCCATTGATCTCCGCGGTTGGCCGTCCCCAAAGACGCTCAAATGAATTGTAACCGGCTTCGCCGAAAAGTTCAGGCGCGCCGGTTTCCTTGAGAACTTCCCGATCACCATCGATCGGAAGCTTGCGCCACGCTTCACGCTCCCAATCTTCGAGCGATTTAACGCGATCGTAAAAACCCGCAATGGCGACGCGACCTTCGCGATCGTGGAGCGTGCCTAAGAGCTGCGCGAGCGCAGTGATCGGATTTGCGACCGCCCCTCCGAAAACGCCAGAGTGCAAATCCATCTTCGGTCCGGTTACTTTGATTTCGAGAGCGGTCACTCCGCGCAACCCATAGCTCAAGGTTGGCACTCCGCGCGTAATCATTCCGGTGTCGGAAACGACCGCCACATCAGACTTCAGCGAATCGCGGTTTTGAATTAGAAATTTGCCGAGATTCGCGCTTCCGATTTCTTCTTCCCCCTCGATCACCAGATGCAGATTGATCGGCAATTCGCCATCTTCTTCGATCGTCTCCTGAATCCCGAGAATGTGCGAAAGAATCTGACCTTTGTTATCGGTCGCGCCACGCGCAAAGACATATCCGTCCTTCAGAACCGGATCGAACGGCGGCGAATCCCACAGCTCCAGCGGATCGGGCGGCTGCACGTCGTAATGTCCGTAAATCAAAACCGTGCGCCGCCCTCCCCGATGTTGGTTGCGCGCCCAAACGACCGGGTGCCCAGGGGTTGGAACCAGTTCCGCCTTCAATCCAATACCGGTCAGTTTACCGACTAGCCAGTGCGCGCATTCGCTTACTCTCTCCGAATAATTGTCGTCCGTGGAAATGCTTGGAAACCGCAGAAACGAATAGAAATCTTCAAGATGACTGGCGCGCATCCTCACATTGTAGCGCGGGACATTTTGGCGAGCGAACATAGTTTTTTCTAATAACTACCGCGCGTGAAACAATCGTAGAGCAGCGATTTTCGCCGTCGAAAAAATCTGGCGGTCAAGATGACCGCGCGGTACCATTCTCAACTTGAAGATGTCGATCCTGCGCGATGTCGAATCGGGAGCAGGTGGATCGAGCAGTCTCTTGCTCGATGTTGAGATTCAAGCGGCGGCCGCGTGTTAGTTAGCGTCGCCCGCGGAGTGGCCGATTCACCTGCGTCTGATTCCTCGGAACACAAAGCACAAAATCTAGCGGTAGGGCAGCGGACGTCCCCCGCCAATTGTATGATTTTGCCCTTGTAACCCCGTCTCACTCGCTATATTCACGCTCGAGGCTGGCATTTCAGCCGCGGCATGAATTTACAATCGCTCGAACTTCTCGGCTTCAAATCGTTCGCCGATAAAACGATTTTTAATTTTCACGAAGGCGTCACCGCCATTGTCGGCCCAAACGGTTGTGGAAAATCCAATTTGCTTGATGCCGTGCGCTGGGTCCTCGGCGAACAATCCGCCAAATCGCTTCGCGGCGGCGAAATGGCTGACATCATTTTCAACGGAAGCGACACGCGCAAGCCGATCGGTTTCGCCGAAGTCTCGCTCACCTTGACTGATTGCGCGACGGAACTCGACGTCGATTGGCATGAGGTGCGCGTGAACCGGCGTCGCTCGCAGCGCCTACTCCATGATGGAGCAAGGCAAGATCGACATGATCCTGAGTTCGCGACCGGAAGATCGGCGCGCGATTTTTGAAGAAGCGGCTGGGATTACCAAATACAAAGCGCAAAAACGCGAGGCGTTGCGCAAACTCGAAGCGACGGAAGCGAATCTTTTGCGCATCGGCGACATCATCAAAGAGGTCAAGCGGCAGATCGGCTCGTTGCAACGCCAGGCGGGCAAGGCGCGAAGATATCAAGCGTTGCACGCGGATTTGCGCGTGCTCGACACTCATTATTCCCGAAAACAACTCGAGGCGCTCGAGAGCGGGCTGAAAGAATGTCAGCGCGAGATCGATCGTCTGAGCGAGTCCGAACAAGAAGCGCGCGCCAGGATCGACAATGGCGAAACGACGCTGGCGGAGGAACGACAGCGGCTGGACAAGATCGACCTAGAGATCGCTGACGGCCGCGCCCAAGCGCAACGGTTGCAAAGTGAAATCGCCGCGCATCGCACGCGGATCGAGCTGAACAAGCAGCGCGCGCAAGAATTGAACGAAATGCTCGAGCGCTCGCGCCAGGACATTGCGGCCGCGGAAGCGAAGCGCAGCCAGCAAAGCGCGGCCATGCAGGAAACGAACGCGCTCATCGAAAAGACAGAAAAGCTATTGCGAGCAAAAGAAGCGGAATTGAAAAAAATGACCGGCGAAATGTCGGAGCTGCACGCGAAGCGAACGGCAGACGATGCGGAGCTGGAACAACTGGAATTGGCACGCACGAAAAGCGCGGAGCGGATCAACGCTCTTGAGGATGAATTGTCCGGCATCACGATTCGCCGGGAAGCGACCGGCGAACATTTGAAGGAACTCGACACGGCGATTTCGAAAGTGCGCGCGGGCCGGGACAAAATTGAAAAGGAATTTACCGCTGCGCGCTCGATTTCGGAGAGCGAGGAAAAAAACATCCACGGTCTTGTGGCCCGGGCGCGCGAAGCCGGGGAGTGGTTGGAGCAAGATCGACAACGGCTGGCCGGCGCCGAAAAAAGCTTGATCGAAATCGAGCGGGCGCTTGCCGAAAAAGAATCGCGACTCGAAGTGCTGAAGCAGCTCAACGAGGAGGGCGAGGGTCTCGCGCAAGGTTCGCAGGCGGTGCTGAAAGGTCTCGACGACCCGAAACGATTTCAACCGGCCGTTCTCGGTGCGCTCGTGGCCCGGGCCGAGGTCGATCCAAAATTTTCAATCGCGATTGAAGCCGCGCTCGGGCGGAATCTGCACACGATCGTTTTGCAAGATTCTGAGATGACTGCCGAGATTATGGCCGTCCTGACCGACAGCAAACTCGGCCAGGCCGCGCTCTTTGTCCCGGGCTTGGGCGATTCATCCGCCGACTCAAAACGAAAAGTTCTGCCGGAGCGCGCAATCGCATGGGCCACCGACAAGATTGATGCACCGGAAATACTTCAACCGCTTGTCCGCCAATTGTTGCATGACGTCGCAATCTTCGAGAATCTCGATCACGCGCTTCGTTTCAAAAAAACTTCGCCGCATCTTGCCGCGGCGACACTGGCCGGCGAATTCATTTCCGTGGAAGGAATCGTTTTCGGCGGGCGCGGCAGCGCACAAAAGGAATCATTGCTCGAACGAAAATCGCGCATCTCCATCCTGACAGCGGAATCGTCCGTCTTGAACGCGCAACGAGACGGGTTACGCCAAAAACGAGACGAGGCGAAAACAAAATTGGAAAAAACAGCGCGCGATCTGGAGGAAGCGCGCACGAAACATCAAGCGGCGGATTTCGCGCGGTCGGCTTCGAAAAATAATATCGCGCTGCTCGAACGCGAGCTGCACGAAGCGACGCACAAGATCGACAACTTCATTTCGGAACGATCCGCGCTCGCGCAGCAACTCGATACGGCGGATGCAAAGATAACGGCGATGGAGACGGAACTGGAAGCGGCACGCGATGAGTTCAACGCCGAGCAAGATCGACAATTAACCATCAAAGCCGGACACGAGAAAGCGGCCAAAGACGAGGAGAAATGCGCAGAGAAATTGACGGAGTTGCGATTAGCAGTCGTGACCGAGCGGCAGCGCTTGGAAAATTTGATCGCGCAACGCAATCCGATGACAGCGCGCGAAACGGAGTTGAATGAA
>QHPX01000142.1 GCA_003219195.1 Verrucomicrobiota bacterium | reverse complement strand
GGCCAACCGCGTCCAGTAGCTCTCGTTGTTGGTCCGACCAGGCAAAGTCCATCGCGTTGAGTTTTTGTTTCGGCTTGTGAGCCGCTTCTCCCGTCTCGAACAGCTTCAGCAAGGCCGGTGCCGTGTGCTGCGAGCGTCCCGCGGGACACGCGGTAAGCGGCCATTCTAGAGGCGAGCGGCGGAGTGGTCAAGCAAACGCGCCGGTCGGTTGTGTCGTAATCTGGAGGGCCACGCTCCCGTCGTGGCTTTGGTTGCGTTCAACAAACCCAGACGCAACGGAGCGCGTCCCTTCGGCACCAAATTAGGCCACTACGGGAGCTAGATACGACTTGACTAGTTCCGCGAGCCCGCTCAGACGCAGCCCTGTGGATCCTTCGTGGAGCAAGGGAGCAGATCGCTTTTGGTGATTCGGTGCGCGATTTCGCCCGCCAGGAATTGAATCGGGGAGCCGACGAGAGAGATGGGACCGGTCGATTCCCAGCTGAGCCTTGGAAGAAATCTGCGAAGTTTGGGACCTTCGCACTTCCACTTCCAGTGGATTACGGCGGGCTAGCCGTCATATGCTCGCGCTCCACAGAAGCGAAATCGTAGCGGTATGAGCTTCGCTCTAGCAACTGCTGCATCCGAACGCTCTCTGATTCCGGGTCAAAGCAACACTTGGTGAAGAATCGAGGCCGCGCAGTGGAGGGAGGGTGTATTGGCGAACCCCCTTAACCTGCTCCAGGCTGAACGCCAAGCCCGTTCTCCTTGGGAATGATCAATTCTCTAGCGATCACACCGAGGAAAACACCGACGGGCCTTTTGAGTCCTCGAAAGGCGGCGATTAGCTCAACGGCGAGCGCTACGAGAAGCATCTGGCTCAAGCGTCTGCAAACGCCGCGTTGCGCTCGGCGTCGCGTGCGACCATGTCGCGGAAAACGTCTTCCCATCGGGCGTGGCAACTGGGTTTAACGAAATCTTTGCGATCGATGACGAATTTCTTGTACCGCTGAAAGTGCTTCGGGTCTTCGAGGATTGCGAAAAAGTCATCGTACTTTTTGTAGTTCTCAAAGAAGTCTCCCGAGAGCATGTAATGGCCTGCCGCCATCGCGCTCTCATGCGCCTTGTGCGCCACACCATCCGCGCCGGCCTGCGCCCATGTCACGCTGTGCGGGTTGTAGAAAAGACGGATCATTCGATGCACGAAATTGTAGGCGCCGGAGATATGCTTGTAAGCAGTGACCAGCATCTCGTTCTCGCCGTTGAGTCCTTCGGTGAGCTGTTTATGGACGGCTGGAGCGACGAGGTGTGCGCTCTTCATCGAGAGAAAAATGCCGCTCGAAAAGATCGGGTCGATGAACCCGCGCGCGTCTCCAACCATGGCGTAGTTGGAGCCGTAGTGGTTCTGGACTTCGTAGGAATAGTTCGCGTTGATCATCATCGGAATGACCTGTGAGCTACCCTCCAGCAGCTCACGAACGAACTTCGACTGCATGAGTTCCTGCATGCAAAGGTCGCGCTTCCAATCGGTCGAGCCACTCTCCTTCAGTTTCCGCTGCTCGTCGCGGATGTAGGAATTCTGCGCAACGAAGCCGGCCGTGATGCGGTTTTCTCCGATAGGAAAAACCCAGATCCAGCCCTTCTGTTCTCGGCCCATGTAAATGATGATCGAGAGTCCCTCTTCCAATCCGCCGTTAAGTTTGACACCGCCCCAGTGCGACCAGATCGAGGTCCGATCAAGCTCCTCGCGCGGCTTGCGCCAGCCGTTCTTGGCGCCGATGAAAGCATCGCGCCCGCTGGCGTCCACGAGGAACCGCGCGCGATGGACAGTTTTCTGGCCAGTCAAATCCAGACTCGTCACCCTCACGCTGTCACTCGCGGTCGTAATGTCCGCATCGACAACGGATGTCTCCTCGCGGACCTCGACGCCGCTTTTCGCGGCATTTTTCAAAAGCATTAGGTCGAAGTCGGCGCGGATTACTTGGAATGAAAGATATGTCTCGTTCTTGATGATGTGGTCAAAACACCAAGTGGTCGAGGTCGTGCCGTCGCGATCAATGAAACGCACGCCCGGTTTGCGGACGAAGTTCTTTTTCATTTCTTCGATCACGCCAAGGTTTTTGAGGAGCGAATAGCAGAACGGCAGAAGCGATTCACCGACGTGTTCTCGCGGAAATCTTTCTCGTTCGAGCAACAGAACGCTGTGCCCGTGGCGCGCGAGCAACGTTGCCGCTGTCGAACCGGCCGGTCCGCCTCCAATAACGATAATGTCGTGGTAAGTTTCTTGTTTCATCGTGTTCCTACTTAGATTTCGGCAAAAATTGTCTGCCTGTTCCTAATTGAAGCTAGTAATTATGGGCATTCGGTTCGCAATGTCAAGAAGGGGGTCGTGTTCCAAGTTCGAGCGGCGTTCCCTATGGTTGGTCCACTGGTGTCACAAACACGATTTGGAGAGCTTACCGTTTGACTTCTCTAGGCGACAGCCGAAAACAAAGCGCTTATGTTGGAGCTTTGGAGAAGGTGCAGAAGCGCGATACACAGCCGTTTTCGAAATCCCGCCGGTGAATTGGCCCAGCACGTCCGTTAAAGATTCGATTGCGGTTGAGGCGAAGAAATAACGATTTGCGTGAAATCCTCAATTCTTGCGTGGATAAGATCGGCTGCTCATCCGGCAACCGTTAGGCGTGCATTAATAACTGCTGTGATCGTCGGCTTCGTGCTCATCGCGGTCAATTATTCATCCGCCATTATCTCCGGTCAGATAACCCGTGCGCGCGTTATCCAGATGTGTCTCACCGTCCTGGTTCCCTACGTCGTTTCGACAGTGTCTAGTGTTCGACACGGAATGAGCGCCGCTAGACTTAAT
Organism: Verrucomicrobiota bacterium; assembly: GCA_003219195.1. Classification (GTDB taxonomy): domain Bacteria; phylum Verrucomicrobiota; class Verrucomicrobiia; order Chthoniobacterales; family UBA10450; genus UBA10450. Next base: position 16,098 of record QHPX01000142.1, on the reverse strand, counting down.
TTCAACTTCAAATTCAGTAATAAACAGTTGTCGCCGTTCGAGATGAATAGCGCATCGCAAGTCTGATGATCCTGCCGAAGAAGGGCAGTGCGCCTTACAGGAGATCAAACCGCAGATTTTCTTCTCGCCAAGCGGTTATATTTATGACAATTACCACACTGTGAATGTTAGATGCTTGGTTGGTTCGACCTTGCGGCAGAGGCGCATTGAGATGCGCACGTTGAACGCATGGCAATGAATTTCGCGAAAATTCAATTTTCTAAAACAAAGATATAGTATGATCTCTTCAAAGAAATACGACGTGGTCATTATTGGCGGCGGACCGGCCGGTTCAACAGCGGCCACCTTGCTCGCGATGAGCGGGCATTCGGTGCTGGTTTTGGAAAAGGCAAAATTCCCTCGGGACCACGTAGGCGAATCGCTGCTGCCCTTCTGTTATCCGCTTTTTGAACAGCTTGGGATCCTAGATCACATGAAGAAAACGTACGTTCGCAAGCCGGGCGTGCGATTCCTGGATACCGATGGCAACCACTACACGACATGGTGCTTCGGCCACGTGATGGAGGGCCCGGATTCTCTTTCGTTCCACGTACCGCGAAACGTTTTTGACCAGATGCTGCTGGAAAACTCGCGCAAGCACGGCACGACGGTCGAGGAGGAAACCAAGGTCACGCGGGTGGATCTTGATGACCCCGATGGCGGCGTCGAAGTCACCGCGATGAAGGCCAGCGGTGCGACGGTGAAGTACCACGGCCGGTTCCTGCTCGATGCCAGCGGCCGGGACACGTTCATGGCCAATCGCAACGGCTGGAAGAAGCCGCACCCCCAGCTCGACCGCACGGCACTCAGCACGCATTGGATGGGCGGGAACCAGCTCGGTGGGATTGCCGAAGGGCTCTTGCAGATTCTTTACCTCGGCGGCGATAAACAGGGGTGGATTTGGGTCATCCCCATTCTCGAAGGCCGCCTTAGCGTAGGGGTGGTGTTGAATGGCTCCTACATTCACGAGCAAAAGAAAAAGTTGCTGCCCACGCATGGGAAGGAATGGCAAGTGGCGCTCTACAAGCAGGAGCTGATGGAGTCGCCATTTCTGAGAAACGTGCTCGATGGCGCGCGGATCGTCCAACCGTTAATGGTCAATGGTAATTTCTCCTATTTCATCGACTCGGATAAGAAACATGGAGGGAACTTTGCGCTGATCGGCGATGCTTCGACCTTCATCGACCCGATTTTTGCCAGCGGGGTGTATCTTTCAATGAACAGCGCGCGCATGGTGGCCGATGCGCTGCACGTGCGCTTTACCGAGGGAGAGGAGCAAGGCGAGGCGGCCATGGACCGCGCCTACGCGCAGATCAACGGCGCTTACAAATTTGTCAACAAAGCGATCATGTATTTCTACAATCCGCAAGCGATCAATCTCGCGCAGGCCGGATACGCGGCGCCCGCTTTGGAGAACCACCAGTATTACGAAGATATTATGGCTCTGGGCCATTATTTGCTCGCTGGCGATTTTTTCGAGCGACACAAGGAATATAGCGAATTTCTGGACATACTTCAGGACGAGCGGCTCTTTAAGAGGTACAAAAAGTTTGTCATCGAGCGGCCCGAGTTCCAGGCGGATACCTGTGGTGTGGCGCGCTCGTCTGTCTTCCCGGCGGAGCCGCCAGTCCTCCCGGTGATGCAACATTGAGCGACGCGTCGCACGTGTAATCGATTGGGCGTCTACGAGCATGAGGATGACACTGGCGCGATCTGGGATTCTCGAGGTGTCACTGAGTTGAGTGATGGACTTTTCATGGAACAAAGAGCAGCTGGCTCTTCGAGCGCTCTCGCCAGCCGTATCTATTCAGGAACTTGGGGAGATTCAGAAAGTGATCATCTCCGGATATCTCGGCCTTTAGGCCAATGGCCTACGTCTTACATCAACTGCTGACCGAGAGCGCCGGGCGACGCCCTGATGCCGAAGCGGTGCGACTTCTCGATCAGGCACTCACTTATGGGGAGCTGGAAAAACTCAGCAATCAGCTCGCACACGCGCTTATCGAGCGCGGCGTCGTTCCCGGGGATCGCATCGGAATTTATCTGCAGAAATCGCCAGCGGCGATTGCCAGCATATTCGGAATTATGAAAACCGGTGCGTGTTACGTTCCGGTCGATCAAAGTGCGCCTGGATTACGCGTCGTGGAAATAGCCCGGCAGTGCAACTTTCGCGCGCTCATTACAAGTTCGTCGCTTTACCAGAAACTCGGCGCCACTTTGCATGATGAATGTCCGATGGTAGGCATCTTCTTCGTTGATCAACCCCCCGATGCGGCACTTCCTGTACCGGTCTTTATCTTTGCCAATTCGCTGGCTGGCTACCCCACTGAGCCACCCGCAGTCGAGGTTATCGACCAGGACCTCGCCTACATTCTTTTTACCTCGGGGTCCACAGGCAATCCCAAGGGCGTGATGCTCTCCCACCTCAACGCGTTGACCTTCGTTAACTGGGGCGTCGAGACCTTTGGCATTACTGCGGACGACCGTCTCTCAAATCACGCGCCGTTTAACTTCGACGTGTCGGTCTTCGACATTTTCGTCGCGATCAAAGCCGGTGCGGCGATCTCGCTGGTGCCGGAAGGACTATCGGTTTTCCCCGTGCAACTCTCCGCGTTTATCCAGAATCAAAAGATCACCGTCTGGTATTCCGTACCGACGGTTCTGACGCTTTTGCAGTCCCGCGGAAAGCTGGAAGAGCGCGACTTGAGTTCCCTCCGGTGGGTGCTCTTTGCCGGCGAGGTCTTTCCGAGCAAACACCTGCGTGCCCTGATGGAGAAACTCCCGCACCCGCGTTACGCGAACCTTTACGGGCCTACCGAAACGAATGTCTGCACTTGGTACGAAGTTGGTCAAATCCCCGAAAATCAAACGACCCCGATCCCGATCGGCAAAGCCTGCGCCAACATGGCGGTCATTGCTATCGACGAAGCCGGCAGGCGCGTCGCCACGCCAGGAGAGGAAGGTTTGCTTTTTGCCCGCGGCTCGAACGTCATGCAGGGCTATTACGGGCGTCCCGCGGGATCCGCGGCTTCCTTCATCAGCAATCCGTTCGCGCCAGGCCGCGATGAGAAGCTGTACTGTACGGGCGATTGGGTGACACTAGATGAGAACGGCAATTACTTGTTTCTCGGTCGCAAGGATCACATGATCAAAACGCGCGGCTACCGCGTTGAGCTAGGTGAGATCGAAGCGGTGCTGATCGCGCATCCGGCCGTCGGCGAGGCGGTAGCTTTGGCGATTCCAGACGAGGCGATTGGCAATGCCATCCATGCAATCGTGACTGTTAATGACAGCAATTCGCTGACCTCGACTGAGTTGAAGCGACATTGCGCTGAGAAGTTGCCGCCTTATATGGTGCCGGAAGAAGTCGAGATTAGTGACACACTGCCCAGAACCGGGAACGGGAAGATTGATCGACAACGGCTGCTCCGCGAGAGGATGACGCCAGCCAAATAAATTACGATTGCGAAGGAAAGCGTAATGCGCTTTTGCAATGGCGCGGAATTCCGGCTGGATAGGTATTGGTCATCCTTCCCTCCTGAAAGAGCTTGCTAACGCCTGCGAACTTTGCCAGACTGGCACCCGTTACTTATGAAGATACCACAGAAACTCAAGGAATACCTCGATAGTAAACGCGCTCCCTTGCCGCCGATAGGCGATCTGAACGAGCCGCTACAGCTTGACTCCCTCGCTCTTATCCGCCTGGTCGCATTTCTGGAAAGTGACTTGGGTATTCGGATCGAAGACGACGAACTTGTAGCAGAAAACTTCGAGACCTTAGGTCGGCTTGGCGACTTGATTGCGTCAAAATCAAAGGCTATCGAAGCCTCAGAAGCGCCGAAGCAGGGTTCCTCTTCCGCGCTATCTTGAGCTGGGGTGGTTCAAGCAGAGGCGTGTTTTTCGGCCTTCTCGATGCGAGATTTCGATTCGTTTGCACGGGACTTTTGACGGCTTAATCGGCGACGAAGATGGCGCGACAATTGTGTTCACACAGACATGCGCCGAACCTCTAGCATAGTTGAAGGGAGGGTTGGAAGCGCTTCCTGCGAATGTTTACGCCCGGCTCCTGACACGGCGAGAAGATAACCGGGGAACGAGGTCGCGGCCACGGTCGGTATCGATCGTGACAACTGCGTGGATTGTCGCGCGTTGCCTACTCATGACGAGAACACGATGCGCATTCCCCTCCAAGCTCTTCTTCTGATTTAGCTTTTGTTTCTCGCTAGCGCGGCTCCCGCGAAGTGGAGGAGCTCCAAAATGTTACTCCGCAGGCGGAGGAAGTCTGAGCTGCTGCGATCGCGTGGTCGATTAAGGTCGACCGGGATGTTTTGGTCGATTTTACCCGGGCGCTGGGTCATGATAATGATGCGGTCGCTCATATAGACTGCCTCGTCGATGTCGTGCGTAACCAGGAGCATCGTGGTGCGGTGCGCTTGCCACAGGCGCAGCACTTCATCTTGCATGCGCATGCGAGTGAAGGCATCCAGGGCACCAAGTGGTTCATCGAGAAGGAGAACTCGGGGATGGTTAATGAGTGCGCGGGCCAGAGCGACTCGTTGGGCCATACCGCCGGAAAGATGGTGCGGGTAGGCGTCGGCGAATGTCTCGAGGCCTACAACGCGCATGAATTCGTCGACCTCCGCACGCTTCTCGCGAAGTACGCCGCGCGCGACCAACCCGGCCTCGATGTTGCGCCGGACGGTAAGCCACGGAAATAGATTCGGGTCTTGAAAAACGAGGCCGCGCTCCGCGCCGGGGCTGGTGATCGGTTCGGCGCCGATGGAGAGTTCGCCAGCGCTTGGCAGGATGAGACCGGCAATGAGGCGCAAAAGGGTGGACTTGCCGCAACCGCTGGGGCCCACGACCGAGACAAGTTCTCCTACCGCAAGAGAGAGCGAGACATCATCCAAAGCCAGCGCAGCAACACCGACGCCGTTCGTCGCGGGGAAATGCTTGGTGACGTGCCGCACCCGCAGCGACGCGGCTTTGCTAGCGACAGGATCAGGGACGATGGCTACCACTTAATGACTCCCTTCTGCCAGACAAGCACGCGGTCGCGCACTTTAAAGAGTACAGTCATGATAGTTGAGAAAAACGCGGCCATGATCACTAAAGCTCCGTAGACTTTGCCGTACTCTGCCCAACCCTGAGCCCAGCTTACATACCAGCCCAGGCCTGATTTGACACCGACTGTTTCGGCGACCACAAGCGTCAGAAAAGAAGTGCCCAGCCCCATGAACAGTCCAATAAAGATGCTCGGCAACGCACCGGGAATAGCGACGCGGAAGATCAAATATGCTCGACCGGCGCCGAGTGTGCGCGCGACGTCGAGATACGAGGCGCGCGTGTTGGAAATACCGGACGCTGTCAGCATCGTAACCGGAAACCAGACCGCAAGGGCAATCAAACCGATCGCAGAGATGAGCGCGGAGGGAGAGACCACCATCGCCAACGGAATCCACGCCGTAGCGGGAATAGGACCGACGACTTTCAGTAATGACATGCCCCAGTAGCGGGCATGAGGGAACCATCCGATAGTAATACCCGTAACAAGAGCGACAGCTACTCCCACCGCATAGCCACTAATCAATAGGACGAGAGAATGCCAGGTGCTATCGAAGATAAGCGCGCGGTCGCTCACGAGGCTGCCTAGCACGGCCTCCGGGCCCGGGAAGTAGGGCAGCGGTAGCCATTCCAGACAACTTGTGATCAGCTCCCAGATTCCGACCGTCACCGTCGCGATGCCAAGGATCGGGCACATCTGGCACATCCACTTGCGCAGTCCGGGAAAGAATGGATACAGCGCCGCTCCAAGCACGCCCAGCCCGAGCATCATGCTAAGAACCAGCGGATAGTAATGGGTTGGCGGAACGACCTCTGTTTTCGGCACGAAAAAATGGATCGCCAGCGCGATGCAGGCTCCCACTGGAATGGCTAGTAACGTCTGCGGCCGCGATTTCACCACCGGCGGAGTAACAAACGCGGCCTCTGCGCCAGGCGGCTGGGCGCTTGGAACGATCGTAGGTTGCGGCTGAAGTTCTTCTACGGAGGCACTCATTTCTGAGCGGCGATCATCTTCTTCTGGAGGCATGCGACGTCAGGGTCGGCCTGATTCGGCGCATCCTGATCTGGTTGATCGAACATTTTTCTTCGGCAGCATGAATCTTCAGTATCTTTCTCGATCAACTCCGCGTATAGCCGGATATCTTCGCCGGGTGTGACTTGGCCTCCGGCCACCTTTTCCACTTCCAGGCTCTTAATCCATTCGTCGGTAATGCCATCAAGATGCATGAAGGCACGTTTGGCCAGCGCCTCGGTATCGGTCTCCGGAGAAAGCATTTTGGCGACTTTCATCTCCCTGCTGGCAGTGTGAAGCGACTCCTCAGCCAATCTGACACTTGGTATGTAGCGCAAACGCGAGAGGGCGACAGTGTTCAATTCGGGCGTTGAGGCGAGATATTTTTTCTCCACCGCCATCTCAGCCGCAGCCTTCGGGTTCGTTTCGACCCACTTGGCGCCTTTCAACAGCGCACGGGTTGCTGCCGCCGCGCTTTTGGGATTGGCGTCGACCCATTTGCCATTCGCGATTACCTCGCAGCAATACTCGCTGTTGTAAGGTGCGTCCATTATCTGGTCGGCGATGTTTCTCACCTTGCCCTGCGCGATCAGCAAGGTGCCGATTGGCTCGGCGTCGGCCACCGCATCGACCTCGCCTTTGTCGATCGCCAGGCCCAATTCACCGGCCGGAAAGACTTTCCAGCTAATGTCTTTTCCTGCATCAACTCCATGAGTTCCGAAGACGCGATTCGCGAAGACGAATGGCGGCGTTCCCATACCAGGCACGCCAATGCGCTTTCCCTTTAGATCCTCAATCGTGTGGATATTTGTTTTCACGCCGGCCTGCACCCGAAGACAGCCGCGGTGGATTCCGGCAAGGAATCTCACATCGAGACCTTGTTCGATTGGTTTAAGGAAATACATGATCAGATGGTGGGTAATGTTGTAGCCGCCCAGCGCCAGCGTGTCCTTGTAATTCGCCCAGTTACATTTCACCAACTCCGGCTCGAGTCCCTCCTCCTTGAAAAATCCTTTTTCGTAAGCCGTGTAAATCGGCGCTTCGCAGGTCAATCCGATGTAGCCGATGCGAACATGCTTCGAGTTAACGATGGTGGTGGAGGATTTCTTGTTGCAGCCGCCCAGAAGCAGGGCGCACAAAGCGACAGTCGCGATCAGTTTTGAGAATGACATAATTTTTTCGTCAAGGCTCCGACAATACGACAATAAGCGAGACCTATGGAAGCAAATTTTTCGACAAAATTCGGTCTGCCATTGAGCGATGGTGAATCGATGCGAACGAAGCGAGGTGCGTTGCAGGTCCGCCACCTGTGCTGCATCCTGGCCTTTGCCGAAGCTGGCAGCATGAGCCACGCCGGGATGCCCCGAGCGTCGAAAGTTCGTCCGAAGTTGTTCCAGTCACTTGTCCCGATGAGGCGCTCATCGCCATAGGCGAGCGTTTGGCGCCCAATGGTGGCGTTGGCCCATTGCACCGCGATGCATTTACTCAAATGTTTTTGATCTGTTCCATTGGAGTGATTTCGGTTCGGGCGCGTGGCCTCGCGTGGAATGGTGGGAAGAGCGCCTAACGATCGGGTCGCAATCAGTTTGGTAAGCAATATATATTTTTGCATCAAGTTTTGCGAATAGCACAATAGGAAACGCTTATGCAAGGTTTTCTTGAAACCATTGCGTCATTGCGCCGGCCCGATTCAGCGAGATAATATTTACTCGAAATGACGCACGACCCTCTCGAGATCCGCCACCTGCGCTATTTTCTGGCAGTGGCCGAAGCGGGCAGCTTTAGCCGCGCGGCGGACCGTCTCGGAATTTCCCAACCCGCCATTTCGCAACAAATGCGCGACTTGGAGACGGGGCTTCGCGTCTCGCTTTTTCAGCGCCGGGGAAAACGAATTCTGCTGACCTCGGCAGGCTTAATTTTTCAGGAACATGCTCGTGCGATTCTTCGCCAGCTCGAGAATTTTCTCGAGGAACTCAACCGCGAACCGGGACAGTTGCGTGGCACCCTGCATTTAGGAGTCGTTCCCGTCCTCAACGTAGCACTGGTGCCACATCTGCTGGGCCTGTTTGCCGCCGATCATCCCGGGATCAGCCTCACCGTCGAGGAAATCTCATCCACCGACATTGAGACGGCCTTGGAAGAAGGCCGAATGGACATTGGCCTCGGCTTCGTGACACGACACTCGCCCAATTTGCGCTACGAGCGACTCTGCACGGATGAATTTGCCCTGATCGTTTCCGAGGCACACCCGTGGTCGAACCGGCGGCTAATTCGTCTTTCCGAATTGCATCAACAGCGGCTGCTACAATTGCCGGATAGTTTTGTCATGCGCCGGATGACGGATGAAATTTGCCGGAACCATCAGGTACGTCCGCGAACCGTTGCCGAAATTGATGCAATCGAGACGCTTCTTCGCTCGCTGGCGCCGTTAAAGGCGGCCGCCTTGATGCCGAGGATTGCGTTGCGAGGAAAGGAAGGTTCGAAGTTGAAAGCAATCCGTCTTCAAGGCAGGAACCTCGCGCTGGAGATTGGGCTGCTGCGTCTCAGCGATTCGGGAGCAAAGAGCGCCGTCGGCGCCTTCGCCAGGCTCGCCCAAGCCGCCATTCCCAAGATGATCGCATCCAGCGCGTTCGCTTAGAGCGCCGCCGATAGCTCCGGTGGCATTTCCACTAACTCGACATCCTTCGCGCCATGCGCCGTCTGTTTGAACGGACGAAAAATGAGCAGCTGCTGATTTCGAAAAATGATTTGGGATCGTGATGCGTTTGGCGCGCAGATCTTCATGCGTTAAATGTACGAATCCGTATAGAATCGCGGCTTTTTGCTCTGGATAGATTTGGCAGTGATCAAGCGTGGACTCCGTGAGCCGTTGAAGGTGTGTTGACATTACGCGAACGTTTCGAGCGCAGATTGCCGTTTTTAATTATTGCACTATTCGAAGATTAGTCGGCGCAGCTACCGCAGTGACCCGCCAAGGGCTAAAGTGGTATTCTCTACAATCGAATACAAGTTTGGGTTCATTCCGTCGTCCGGCCAAATTTCTATAAAAGAAGGGTTGTAACTTAGCGAGACTTCAAGCGAGTCTTGCAAGACGCAAAGCGGATCACAAGTAGGGCCGCAGGGACCGTTTGGGCCGCCGCCTTGCCTGCAATTGGTGGTCGAGCCATCCGTAGCGCTCTCTACCATCTGCAACCCGCCCTGCCCCGGCGTCGGTCCGTCTGGACGGGTGTGATTCCAAACCAGCAATTTAGGGTATCGTATTGAATCTATGCCGGGCTCGTTCGGAGGATTGAGCGTGGAGGCAACACCCCAGTTTGCGTCAACGGTGTTGCGCTGGGGATAGAACCTGTTCGCGTACGGCGTTGTTGCTACATAATCCACGATCATTTTTGCTAAAGAGCCGTAGCCGCTGGTCGGACCGAGAAATGGTTGAACCAATGCGTCGTCAAGACCACCGATAGGAAGCTTAATCGATTGGTTGGGGAAAGACGCTGCGGTAGTGTCCAGAATCTGTGTGCCGACATCAAACATTTTCTGTATCGTCCAACCCGCGGCGATCCATTGCGCCGGTTGATTCACTGTATAAGTATTACCGTCAGGGCACGGGCCAATGGTTCCTATGGTGTCCAGTAAGTTCCAGTCGTTCGAATGATGGTTGATGAACTGCGCATTTACAGCCACGATCGCAGGATCATTTGCGTATCTCTCCCCTGCTTTTTTGATTAAGTTTAATCTGGCGGCGTGAAAGGCCGGCGACCAGTAAACGGCGGTTTTTATCTCGTCGCAGTAAGTCTTATGATATTTGCCCGCGTCGCGCAGATAAACCACTTCCTCTGGAGGCAGGCTGTCCAAAAGCCATTGTGGAGTTTTATCGGAACTAGCGGTTATATTAAGAGTGATATATTTGAACCCGGCGACTTTGATCTCAAATATCTTGTGATCTAGGGATGTCCAATCGAATGTGTCAGGGCCGGTCTGTATTACGTTCCAGTCCTCTTGAGCTGCTAGGCCGACAAGGCCCTTGTTGTCGATCAAGGCTTGCGGCACGGTACCTCCTTGATCCAAGGTGTCGAAGCTGCACCAGACGCCTTTGGGATATGGTATCGGAGTAGGAGTTGGAGTAGGGTTGGGAGTTGGAGTTGGAGTGGGCGTGGGAGTAGGAGTGGGCGTGGGAGTAGGAGTGGGCGTTGGACTAGGAGTGGGCGTGGGACTAGGAGTGGGCGTTGGACTAGGAGTGGGCGTTGGACTAGGAGTGGGCGTGGGACTAGGAGTGGGCGTTGGACTAGGAGTGGGCGTGGGAGTAGGAGTGGGCGTGGGATTAGCAGTCACGAGTTCCGCTGTGCCGCTGATGGCCGGGCTGCTTACCCCACCGGCGATTAAAACTCTTCCATCGGAAAGAAGTGTGGCGGTGTGATTCTGCCGTGCCGCCGTCATGGTGCCGAACGAGCTCATTTGACCAGTCGCGGGATCAAAAAGCTCTACCGAATTCACTGCTTGCTGGAGGCCGCCGTAGACAGAATTACCAGTTGTGGCTCCGCCGATCACGACAACCTTCCCTGCTAAAGAGCCCCACACGGAGTTCGACAGCAGCAGAGCGGTGTGCCGCTGTCGCGCCTGGAGCAATTGACCTACCGCGGAAAAAGATTGAATGCTGGGTTGATACAGGTCTGAGGGACCTGTGGTCAAAATTCCGCCCGTTACGAGTGCCCTGCCATCGCCGAGCAAGGTCGAGTCGTGTTCAGTTAGGCCCGTATGCATGTTGCCGACGCTTGTGAAGGCCCCAGTTGCGGGATTAAAAAGTTCGGCGGTGGCCGTGCCGGCATCAACCGGCTGTCCGTTCAAAACGGAGGCTCCTCCCATCACGAGAACTGTGCCATCCAGGAGGAGTGTCGCACGATGACTCATTCTTGGGATGGTCAAAGATCCGGTAAAGGAAAAAGATTCGGACAAGGGGTTAAAAAGCTCTGCCGACTTAATTGGCGTCGCACCTAGTAGTCGGCCGGCAACAACGAGCACTTTCCCATCGGAGAGTAACGTGGCCGTATGCTGCGAACGGCTGCGGTTCATCGAATTCGTCGAATGAAACTGCGCGGTTAAAGGGTCGTACAGTTCAGCGGACTTGAGGTCACCGACCGCACTCTCGCCGCCGGTGATCAAGACACGGCCGTCTTGAAGTTGCGTGGCAGTGTGGCTCTTCCTCTCCTGCGACAGGGAGCCAACCACCCCGAAGCTATTGCTCAGCGGGTTAAAAACTTCGGCGGATTTTAGGAACACCGTGTCTGTGCTTCCTCCGGCCAGCAGAACCTTCCCATCCGATAAAAGCGTGGCTGTATGCTGGTTGCGCGCGACATTCATGTTTCCCAAAGACGAAAAGCTGAAGGTTGAAGGATCCAATAGTTCGGCTGTTTGCAACGTCCGCGAACCGGTCACGCCGCCGGCGACTAAGAGGTCGCCGCTCAATAGCATGGTGGCAGTACAGCCCGATCTATTCTCATTGAGGTAACTGTGAATCGACCAGCTTTGGCTGCTGGGATCGTAAACCTCGTTTACATCCAGTGGTCCACTCTCCAATGTAGTCCCACCGATGACGAGGACCCGCCCGTCTGCCAAGGCCACTGCCCGATGAGCGGCACGGTAATACAGCATTTTGGGACCCGCCGCGAAGGTTCCTTGGGCTGGATCAAAGATGTCAACTTCATCGTGGGGGCTGTTCCCGGAGAGACCCCCGGTGACCAACATAGTGCCGTTTGGCAGAAGCGTCACCGCGTGGTTCGCACGAGAGACAAGCATCGTCGCCGCCAGCAGTGTAAAGGTCTGCGTGGCTGGATCGAATGTCTCAGCAGTTTTCACGGCCACTGAGCCAACGTACCCGCCGGTTACGAGCACAGATCCATTCGGCAGGAGCAGAGCCGCATGGCTCGTGCGGTTTGCTTTGGGAGGCTTTGTTGTTGCTGTGAAAACCTGCGTAACGGGATCGAACAGTTCAGCGCTCTTTCCGCCGACCAATAACACTCGACCGTCTCGAAGCAAGGTAGCGGTATGCCTGCTTCGCGCGAGCTTCATTGTGCGAGTCAGCGTGAAACGACCCGTCGCCGGATCGTAGATCTCGGCAGACTTCAGCGACAGGCTGCCTTGATCGCCTCCTGTGATCAGCACCCTGCCGTCGGGCAGCAGGGTTGACGTGTGGTTTGCCCGCGTGGAAATCATTGAGCCGGTCGGGGACAGCCTCCGGCTCACCGGATCGTAGAGCAACGCGGAATTGAGGGTAGTGCCTTCATTTGCGCCGCCCGTGATCAAGACCTGACCGGAATTCAGGAGCGTCGCTGCGTGGCCCGTCCGCTCCGGGTTAAGGGTCAGAACACTGGTGCTGGCGATGGAGTTGAACTTGGTGGGTGCTCCAACGGTGGAGGCGACCCCGAGGCCTAGAACAGAAATGCCAATGATTGCTTCGATAAGAGTGAATCCTAAAGAGCTGGCCACCGCTCGCTTGATATGGAATTTACTGAAAGTCACGTTCAATGCTCAGTCTGGTAAAGCAGTACCTATACCAAGGCGCCCGCCGCCAAATCGCCCTAATTGCCTGGCATTAAACCAGAAGCAATCCGTGCGCCCCCGGGACTTTTAGGCCGATATCGGTGCCGAGAGTCTCATCCGTTTTCTAGAATTCTGGACCAGCGCGACTTGAGTTCCCTCCGGTGCACCGGTGACTGGGTGACACTAGATGAGAAAGGCAATTACTTGTTTGTCGGTCGCAAGGATCACATGAATCACATGATTAAGACGCGCGGCTACCGCGTCGAGTTAGCTGAGATCGAAGCAGTGATGGTCGCGCATCCCGCCGTGGATGAGGCCATGGCTTTGGCGATCCCGGACGAGGCAAGCGGCAACACAATCCGCGCAATTGTGACCATTAGTAACAGTAGTTCACTGACCTCGACGGAGTTGAAGCGACATTGGGCTGAGAAGTTGCCCCCCTTACATGGTACCCGAACAGGTCGAATTTCGTGACACGCTGCCCAGAACCGGGAACGGGAAGATCGATCGACAACGACTGCTGCGCGAGACCATTATGCCCGCCGCGTGAATAATGGTCTCGAAACAAAACGGAATATGCTTTTCGTAATGGGAACCCAAAACGTTAGCCGCTTAGCCGAGTTCGGATTGGCGTAATACTGGACGTCTGCAAGTCCTCTTGCCCGACCTAGCCGTGAGGTCGAACGAGATGTTGTGGCTTTGATGAAACAGTGAGTAGCTCGCTGTTGACGAAACGTTCCCGCAGAAGCGGCGGACCCTCATAGAGGTAGTCCGCAATATAACGTTGACACTTTTTTCAGCCTGTTCGAATTTCTTCCAATAACCATACTCATGGGAAGATCTCTGCTAACATCCTTTGGTGAAACCGCGCCCTGCGGCAGCCGAAATGCTGGCGATCCCCATCAGGCATGAGAAAAACACTCTCGCGCCTCATGACTGCGGCGGGATCCGTCGTAGCATTCCTAAATTTGCATTAGAAAGCCCCAAGCTGCGGACCTTCTCACGAGATTGGCGGAGTGTTTTTAACCTGGAGTTGGTGTCGGAGTGGGAGTTGGGTTGGCGTTGGGGTTGGCGTCGCCGAAGCGTTTGATTAGTGAGAGCGACCGAGACGCCGTTTAGGGGTCGGCGTTTCCTTCTGCACTCTGGCGTTGGACTCTCTGTGGGAGGTGGGTGCCGGCCCTAGCGTTGCGCTACTTGACCGTTAGAGTCGCACTGTTGCTGGTTATGCTCCCAGCAACGTTGCTCACCACCACGGCAAAGAGCGCACCGTTGTCAGCCGTCGTTGTCGCTGGAGTGATATAGGACGCCTTAGTCGCTCCGGATATATTCGCGCCGTTCTTGGTCCACTGGTATGTCAATGGGGCTGTGCCTGCCGCGGTCACGGTAAACTTGGCTGTCCGCCCGGCTGTGACCGTCTTGTCGGCAGGCTGAGTCGTGATGGAGGGCGCGGTAGGTGTAGGCGTCGGTGATTTCAGAGCTGCTCCCTGAGTCGCCAATATCGTTTGGTATGCCGAGTTCTTGACATCCACCTCATAGGTCTCAACAAATTTGCAGCCGATATTCACCGCGGCCGTAAACGAATTATTTATAGCATCGTAAGCCGAAAGAAGCGGGTCGGAGCCGTATGGTGGAGAATTGCTTAGGCGAGCAACATTGTCGGCACTATTGGTGGAGCAAAGAAACTGAATTCCAACCGGCTCGGTGAAACGGTTGTTGTAAATTGCGGCATTGAGGTAATAACCAGTTGAAGAGGTTACATGCAACTGGGCGTTCATAATACCGAATCTACCCGGATACGTAGTTACACCCCACGCAAAAATATCATTCATCGCCTTCGTGCCAGCTGATGATTGTGTGCCACCGTACGGTCTTGCCCCGGTAATGAGAAGCGGCGTCGTCGGAAACGCTGTCATGTAAGTATCGACAACTTCCTTGACTGTCGCCTCCCACGCCACGAGCCCGGCAGGCAGATCTGCGGTCGCGACATACCCAGCGGCGATCGCGCTGGCGTCAAAGAAATCAATGTCAGCCTGCACACTGGCTAGATAAGCCTCACCTGCTTGGCAAAAGCCGGTCATAACCATGTATCCAAGCTGCGGATTACTGTCATACCGGGCTCCTAAAGCGGTCACAAACGCCTTCCATTTAGCTTTGGCAAGAGGGTCCCATGGCACCACCATCACGCCTGAATCGGGCGCGGTGAGCACACGAAATGCGGCTCCTTCGGGATTGCACGCCAGGATGGAAAAGGCGGCCGGGTTCTTAGTGTTAGTGGTCCTGGTCGCGGCCGCGGACGTTTGGACAACTGTTGAGCTGATTCGGGAAACGATGGTAGTACCCGCTGGGAAGTATGCGGAAACGATCACCCTGCCAACATCCTCAGTGACAAAATTGGCGGTGGATGAGGTAAGCGTTGCCACATCGAGGGTGGTCACTCCGTCCGTGAAAGTACAGCCGCCCATGAGCCACGGCGGGGCGTCGATGCCAGCAATCATCCCGAGACCGATAAATTTTCCGCTGGTGACAGCCAAAGTTAAACACTCATCAATCTGCGCCCAATTATAAACTCCGTCTGCGGTCTCGGTATTATCCCAGCCCGTTCTGATCCGCAGCCCATCCACGTTTACATTCTGCCACGGGTGGTCAGTGATGGTTCCGATAGGGTTTTTCGCGGAGATAGCCCCCGGGAGATCGATGATGCCTCTGGGATAGGGCTTCTGGGATTGCGCCATTGCGGCGCCGAGTGAGCCGAAGAGTACAAATGCCAGACAAAGTCTTTTCAACAGGCGAAGGGCTGCTACCATGATTTCCGCCGTGGTGGATCCTGACTGCCGGTATGTAGCGCCCAGTTTCATCTTTCCATGAATTCCAATATCTATGGTAAATCAGCAGATTTTGTGCCGGTGCATTTGGAACCCCAACAGTAACGAGGCAACAGTTGAGGTGAGATGGCCAAGCGGGACCGTCGACCTGGTATCCGCGGTGGCAGCGAATTCGACGCTCACGGTACTGGAAGGTTCGGTGCCACCCGCAGTTCTACCTTAGAGCGTTTCCAGTCTCAAAGACGTTCCGCCGGAGGCAGACGTGTTAGTTGGGTACCAGAATTGGTTGAGTGCTTGCGCACCTGAGCCATACTAGGTTAACCGGCAATTTCCCGCCTTAGTCCTCAATCGGCGAGGAAGATTCACGGACGGATGTCCGTATCGGCACCGTTGCCGACGCCTACTACCGTTTGCCATTCTTACTGAGCGTCGCGGTCACAGTATGTGTCAGAGTTCCGCTGGTGCCTGAGACTGTGAAGGTATACGAGCCGCGCGCGGTTGAAGAGCTGACGTTTAGAGTCAGGGTTGAGGACGTCGTTGCGGGATCGGGGCTGAAGCTGCCGGTCGTGCCGGAAGGAAGACCGCGTACGGAAAGTTGCACCGTCGAACTGAAGCCGCCTGTCGAAT
>QHPX01000052.1 GCA_003219195.1 Verrucomicrobiota bacterium | reverse complement strand
CTATGGCCAATTGAAACTGCTGCCGTTTTGGGATCCGCTGCGCGGCGACCCGCGCTTCGAAAAAATCGTTGAAGAGGCCAAGCAGGCGGTAGCACTAAAATGATGATTGTAGCGGCGATCTATGACCGCCGACTCAATCTAGTACGGCGCTCATAGAGCGCCGCTACAGTTTGTTCAGCCGCGCCAGAATTTCCGGGTCGCGCACATCAGCCCATTCGCCGGCGATTTCGAGTGCTTTCACTTTTTTGCCTGAATGAGCGAGGTCGCGCACCGCATCCGTTAATTCGTACTCGCCGCGCGGGGACGGTTGCAACTTTACCGTGAACTCGAAAATGCTCGGCCGAAACGTGTAAAGTCCCGCATTATACCACGGACTGGACGCTCCACCTGGCTCCGCCTTTTCCCGAAGATCGACCAGCTCCATGCGCTCGTTGAGAAAAACCGCGCCCCCTTTGCTCACATCTTCGCCGCGCTTCACGCTGATGACAGCGTCGGCGTCGTCCGCAAGCTCGACAAGACGCTGGTAGTTCTGCGGAGCAACCAAAATGTCGCCGTAACTCAAGACGAAAGGCGACCCGCCGACAAAATCGTGTGCAAGATCGACAACGCGCCCGGTTCCGTCCTGCACAACTTGTGTCGCGTATTGTATGTCGATCTTGTAACGCGAGCCGTCGCCGAAGAAGTTGCTCACCGTCTCGGCGCGGTAACCGACGATTATAAGAAACTTCCGCACACCGGCGTCGCGCAACCCCTCCACGATGTATTGCAAGACCGGTTTGCCGCGCACTTCGATCATTGGTTTGGGAAGATCGACAGTGAGCTCGCGCATGCGCGTGCCACGCCCCGCCGCAAGCAAAACCGCCTGATTGATCCTGGTCATCGCGTTGTGCAGCAGTCGCGGCGATTTTTACACACGATTGCCAGCTCTGAAGATGTCGATCTTGCTCTTAAGCCTCCGTTTCATCGGACCCGGAAAGTACAGCGTCGATAAATCCCAGCGGCGCTATTTAGCTTCTGTTTTGCCGCTGATGACGAGTGCGGGCAAGTCGAGCTGTTTGATCAGCGCGCTCACTTTCGGGACATCGTCACTCTTGATTTGCGTCCATTTTGTTAATTGCTGGTCAAGTTGGCCGCTCAACATTTGGAAAACGTCCTGCTGCGACTTGGTCGGCGCGGCGTCGCCGGCGTCGATAGAGTGACTGAAAGTGTCGAATCTTTCGTTGAGCATGTTGGGAAATGCGAGATTTCCTTCCGAGCCTTTCATGTTTACCTGGACCAGCTGCTGTTCGACGTCGGACATTTTGTGATCGAGCTCATCGGCGGTGGTGAGGGGCGCTTTCACCCGCTGATCATTTTCGAAACGTTTGTGCAGCGATTGAATTTGCGATTTCACTTCGCGGATCTCGTTGACGGCTTGATGCAGCTCTGAGATGCGATCGTTCACGCGCTTGGAAAGATCGAATTGCTTTTGCAAAGCAGGCTCGGCGCCCTTGGTGCGCGGATCAATCGAAAGATGCAACGGCGCGGTCTGGCTCTTGCCGGAGAGCGTCAACTTCACCTGGTACTCGCCCGGCAAAGCGAGTGGACCTTTCGGCCCATTGCCGGAATAGAACGCGCCGGGAATTTGCACGGGATCATCGTAACGCAGGTCCCACGCAAAGCGGTTCATGCCTTCGTTTGCGGGAATTGTTTTCGCGCGCTCGACCCGATCGGGCCATTCCGGCGGCTGCTCACCCTCTTTCTTTTCCTTGCTCGAAAGATGCCGAACGAGTTTGCCGGAAGCATCCAGGATATCGATCGTGACTTCATCCTTGGGTGCGGTCTTGAGATAATAATCGATCATCGCGCCGGGCGGCGGGTTATCGCCCACTGGCTGGCGCTTGTCGATTTCCTCGGGGTAATGCAGACGCAACGCGGTCTCCGGTTGATAAAGAATCGTGTCCGCTTGTGCCGATTGTGTTGTCACTTGTCGCAACGGCGTCACATCGTCGAGCACCCAGAATGATCGTCCATGCGTCGCGGCGACAAGATCATCGTCCTTCACGACCAAATCGTGAATCGGCGAAACGGGCAGATTCAATTGCAACGGTTGCCAATGAGTTCCGCTGTCGAATGAAACAAACACGCCGAGCTCGGTCCCGGCGTAAAGCAAGCCGCGCTTTTTCGGATCTTCTCGGACCGCGTGGACATATGCGCCCTCCGGAATTCCATTTACAATTGGCGCCCAGGTTTTGCCCAAGTCAGTCGTCTTGAAAATGTAGGGTTTAAAGTCGTCGAGTTTATGTCGATCCACCGCGACGTAAGCGGTGCTGCCGTCATGGGGGGAGGCGTCGATAAGATCGACCGTGCTCCATTCCGGCATTTTTGGAGTGACCTTTGACCAGTGTTGACCATCGTCGGTGGTCACCTGAACAAGACCGTCGTCTGTGCCGGCCCAAAGCGTTCCTTTTTTTAGGGGCGACTCGGCGAGCGCAAAGACGGTGTCGTAATACTCAACGGAAGTGATGTCGTTGGTCAGCGGTCCGCCGCTCGGTTGCTGTTTGCTCTTATCGTTGCGCGTAAGGTCTCCGCTGATTTGCGTCCAGCTTTGACCGTGATCGGAAGATTTGAAGACGCATTCTCCGGCGGTGTAAAGCGTGTCCGGATCATGCGGCGAAAGCATGAGTGGCGAGGTCCATTGGAAACGGTGTGCAAGATCGACCGCACCATGACCGGAATTGTCCAGCGGGACGGGACTGATGTCCTGGACGTCTTCTTTGTTTTTGTCGTAGCGAACGGCGTAACCTTCGCTATTTGAGTAAATGATGCGCCAGTCACGCGGGTCGGGCACGACAAAGCCGCACTCACCATCACCGGCAACGAACCAGTCTTCGCGCCCAATCACGCCCGATTCGCCGCGGCTCGCGATCCCGATGTTCGAATTGTCCTGTTGCGCGCCGTAAATGTGATAGGGAAAAGCGTTATCAACCGCGACGTGGTAAAATTGCGCGGTCGGCTGATTGTTTTGGGTCGTCCAGGTTTTGCCGCCGTCGGTTGAGATGCTGGCGCCGCCGTCGTTCACATTGGCGATCCGATTCGGATTTTGCGGATCAATCCAAAGACCGTGATGATCGCCGTGCCGCGCGGACAGCAGTGTGAAATTCTTGCCGCCGTCCACGGAACGAAACAGTCCCGTATTCACAAGATAAACTGCGTCCGCTGATTTGGGGTCGGCGTAGACTTTGCTGAAATACCACGCGCGCTGGCGAAATCGGCCATCCTCGTTCACCCGGCTCCAATGCTGGCCGGCGTCATCGGAGCGATAGAGCCCGCCTTCTTTTGCTTCGATGATGGCGTAGACGCGGTTCGAATCTGCACCCGAAACCGCGACGCCGATCTTTCCGAGAATCCCATCCGGCAATCCATTTCCCTCGAGATGTTTCCATGTCACGCCGTTGTCTTCCGAGCGATACAAACCGCTGCCCGGTCCGCCGCTCGAGAAAAACCACGGCTGCCGGCGCGCCTGCCAGAGGGACGCGAAGATGATGTTCGGATTGTGCGGATCAAAGACAACGTCGATGCCGCCGGTATTTTCATCCTTGCTCAAAACTTTCGTCCACGTCTTGCCGCCGTCAGTCGTCCGGAAAATTCCGCGTTCCTGATTGGGGCCGAATGCGTGACCAAGCGCCGCGACCAAAACGACATCGGCATTTCTTGGATCGACAATCAACGCGCCAATTTGCCGCGTATCTTTCAACCCGAGATTTTTCCACGTATTTCCAGCGTCGATCGATTTATAAACGCCAGTTCCGTAAGTCGTGTTGCCGCGAATCGCTGCTTCCCCTGTGCCCGCATAAACGACGTTGTGATCGGATGGCGCGACGGCGATCGCCCCGATCGAAGAAATATCAGTCTTATCAAAAAGGGGCTTCCAGTTTGCTCCACCGTCTATAGTTTTCCAAACGCCGCCCGCCACCGCGCCGAAATAATAAATGTCCGGTTCGTCGGGAATGCCTTCGATGGCCAGCGCCCGCCCGCCGCGGAACGGTCCGATTTGCCGCCACTGCATCCCGTTGAACAATTTTTCATCGATCGCTCCGGCCGGCCTCGGTGACGGGCGTGGGGTGGGACTGGCCGCGAAAATACTTGAGTCAGCCAAAACAACAGCGGCCAGAACCAGTTGGGCGAACAATCGAAGACGCAAACTCGACGTAATCATCCGCCTAAGGTGAAAAGCTTGCGTCGACGTTCAACTAGAATCGCGCGGTCGTACCCTTGTAGTCGCTTTGTTGAGTGAAGCGCAGTGCGGGTGTGAAGGCCACCTGCGCTCGCGTCGCCCACAGGGCGACGGCTACATTTGCGCGCGAGCGGCGATAATGTAGGCGAGGATCGCGTCGCGTTCAGTGGGTTTCAAACTTGCGCGTGCCGACATGCTGTCCACGAGTTTCGGCCAATCGTCAGTCGTGTAATGCCAGACCACGGGCAGCGTATGGCATTCGATGCAACGATGAACGAAAAGGATGCGTCCTTCCCGCAGTGTCGCCCAATTGATGTGTTGTCCTTTTTGCGCGCCCGTCCTTTGTGAAGTTTCCACGGCCGGCGCGTAGTTGATCGACTGGCAGCTCACCAGAATGCACGCCAACGCAGCAAAGATCGACAATTTCATTTAAAGGCCAATTCCGAAAATGGTGCGGACTTGCAGATCCGGCTCATCGGCACTGTCGGTCGCTTGCGCGAGAGCAGTAACCGTGACAAACCAATTTGCCCGGCGATACGAAACATTGGGTCCAATGAAAAGATTTCTGATCTCCTCTTCATCGCTCCATTTCGGAAGCACAAATTCATGCAGTAGCTCGGCGCCGACCGAGAATCGCGGCGAGATCTCGTAACTGACGCCGATTGCCTGCTGAAATTCGCCTTCTCGTTCGCCCAGGTTTTTACCTTCCCAGACCGCTTCGAGCGTCGCGTTATAGGCGAGGACGAGTGGTCCAAAATTTTTTTGCGCAATGACTTTCGATTCCCATTCGAAAACTCGATCGCCCCCTCGGAATTCTTGATAGATCGACAATCCAATCGGGTCGATCACCGGGTTGGTCAGATTGTAAATCAACTCAAGCGCGGAATCGGAGTATTTGAAACCGGAATGGTCCTGATCGCTTGTGTAAAACCAATCCGCTAAATAGATGCTGACCTGGAACTTGTCCGTGACTCCGATTTCAATTTCGTGACGAAAGGCAATTTCACTTGAGCGCGCTGGATCGGTTGTGCGTTGCCATGTCACCCAGTCTTCCAATTCGAAACTTCCTGGCGCTGAAGTCGGCGCTTCGTAGAGAAAAGTAAAGTGACGCGCGCTCGCGAACGCGGAGACCGCCGGCAAGATCGACAACATCAGAACAAGGAAAGGCGATCTCCGAATCGCCCCGGCGGTTAGGAAACCGCCGCTCCTTGGCTCGCCCGGCTCCATCCCGATTACGGATTACGGAACCGTTTCCAATTGTTCCGTAATAGCCTCGCGGGCTTCAATTCGCGCTTCCTGCGCGGGCTCCGGTTCCACTCGCGCAGCGCCGCGAAAATGCCGCGCCCCATAATAAGAACCGATCACCAGAATCGCTGCAATTAATTGCGCGGCTAAAGTTTCGACGGTTGGGAAAACGGCGAACCACATCCCTGCCCACGCCGGCGTGAGACTCGCCAGCCAGCCGATCTCGGTGCGTCCTATCCAGTGCGCGAGCTGCATCTCCTGTGCTTGTTCGCCCACCATCACCAGCAGAACAACGCCGAGCAGGATGCCGGTTGTG
>QHPX01000141.1 GCA_003219195.1 Verrucomicrobiota bacterium | reverse complement strand
AAGAACGGATCGGCCACGGCCGTGACGGATAAGGAATTGAAGATGGCACAAGCTCTCATCGAGAGCATGGCAGTTGCTTGGAAACCGGAAAAATATCAGGATGAATACCGCTCGGCGCTGATGGAAATCATCGAGCAAAAAGCGCAGAACAAACAGATCGCGAGCAAACCCGCGCCGGCGCCTTCACCGACCAATGTTGTCGATCTTGTGAAGGTGCTTCAGGACAGCCTTAATCGGACTCAATCGCTTAAGCAGAAGCGCGCATCCACTCGATCGAGTGGCCGTTCCACCACCGCATTGGTCAAGCAGAAGAGACGCTCGGCCGCTTACGGCTGAGCCTCGCTGTGGCTCGCCTGAGCCGCACCGAACCTAAGGGCTTCGCCTGGTTAGATTAGTGGACGTGGCTGCACGACAGACGTGGAACCGAGAGGCTCTGGAAATGGACGGTGGCTTGACCGCATGTGAGACAGGGAATCGGAAATGGGTAAGGGTGCGACTGCAAAATGTGCGATGCCCTGAGATGTCGATTTCTGTCAGACCGCTATTTACGTAGTCGTCGCCTGCATCATACTCACGCGGTTGCCTTCCGTGTCGAAGAACGAGATGTAAAGGCCGTAGCCGGGTACGTCCATCGGCTCGCCAAGGACTTTGCCACCTGCTTCGGTAACCTTCTTCATTGCCTCCTTGATATCACCAACGGCGATGACGACCGAGGGATACTGTGCCGGCATATCGGCTGATTTTTTGTAAAAGCCACCATTGATAGCTCCCGGGTTTTTGGGACGACCGTTCTCGTCGGGCTCGGTGGTCGTAACGAGCACATACTCGTTCATGTCGGAGCCAAGCATCTGCGTTTGCCAGCCAAACGTCTTTGTATAAAACTCCGCCATGCGTTTTTTGTCTTCCGTCGGCATTTCAAAATGGACTACAGGGTTCATTGTTTTCCTCCATATTCAGTTGAAGTGTGATTTCGTATGCGTGGGGTGGCCATCTAATGAAACCAGGCTCGGCCACGGCTTCGGCAGGCGCAAGTGGCAGCCGGGGAATTACATTAGTCAAGATCGGCATCGCCAATTTTTTTCTAATTTTTAGTTCCTACTTCCTACTTTCTTCTGTTGGCCGGAGCACTTGGTTAGGCCTAATGTGGCGACGCGACCGGTTGCGCTAACTTCGTAGCATAAATCGTAGACAGCCGCCTCAATTCTTTGCCGGCTTCACCCTGATACAGAGTCTGCGTAAAAGAAGTGGGCGTGATTTGAGAGAAAACCTCCTTAAAATTGAACTTCTTCCCATCTTTCTCGAATTCGTCGCCAAGAACGAATTGACCGCCTTCCCATTTGGCCAGATGGGCCATGAGACTACAACCACCGGGATTTTGGCTGTCGCACCAGACGGCCCGGTAGCCCTTTGCGTTCTCATCCCACCAAGCGACTCCAAAACCAGAAATCTCTCCGGTCGGTTCATTCAAGTGAAGCTCCTCGGTAAATGAGTGCTCTCCCGGGCCAAGCCGATACACTTCCTCGCCGCGGCCCGTACCACCGTTCGGCATAGTTTGACTGGGCTCAATCTTTTCGGTGACTGACCATGTTCCCAAAAATGCGTTCGATAGTTTCTGAATTTCTGGCGCAGGCTGAAGCGCGGCTGCTGCAGGCTACTGACCAGGCTTGGGTGAAGGCTGGGCCAACGACCTCGGCTGAGGCTCCTGCGCGAGCAACGAGCAAATGGTCGTTTGCACGAATAAAAGCAAAACAAGTGAGCGCGGGTTCATGTTACCTGGTGACCTAACGAGTAGCAGTGGAGATGAGCGCAACAAGAGATTACATCTCTGACCAATGTGGCGGACTCGCAAGAAATGCGCGGCCCGCTGCCCAGGCTCGCACTCGGTGGAACGATTCAATCTCATGAACCACCTCGGTGGCGGTCGCAAGGCGCTAACAAGATAGTCTGTCTGGTTCAGTTTGAACGCGTCAAGCCAAAACGCTGGTCATACGCCATATTGAAACTTTCCAGCCGGCGCCAGGAAGAGTTGTTCCAAATCTTCTGGAAGCCATCTCATGAATGGTAGGGACGGACCGCGGGGCCGTCCGTTCCCTCGGCGCGCCCGGCGGTCACGCCCTGCCGGGTCGAGCAGTTGAAAGCAACAAGTTACACGCTGATTGTCGCTCGCATCTCTCGGGAATAAAATGCCTGTCTCTTTCGTGATGTCAGATACCCTGATCTTTCGCCAACGGAAATTCTTGACGCCGATCCTGTACGACGGCAATTTTACAAATACGGTTCGCGCGACGAATCGCCACGCAAGGACGAAAGGAGCGAAATGCAAAAAAAGAGCCTAATAACGACAAGATATGATCACCTTAACCTCTATTTTCAAACCCAACAGGATTTCAGAAGGAAGAGGCTAATCGGAAGCAGGCGACTCTCACCTGCTATAGGTGGGGTTCTGGCCGCTTTCGCCATTATGGCAATGCTGGCGAGCGGCGCCAGAGCGGCGAGCACGACAAACGTAATATATAGCTTCGCCGGCGGCGCCGATGGCGAGTACACCGATACGGACTTGGTTATCGACAGCGCGGGCAATCTTTATGGCACTTCGGTGCTGGGTGGTGATTTCGGCGGGGGCACGGTTTTTCAGCTGACGCCTTCAGGCGATAGCTGGATCCACACCGTGCTCTATAGCTTCAGCGGTGGAGCGGATGGAGGAGAACCCTACAAAGGTGTGACACTCGACACCGAGGGTAATCTCTATGGCACGGCGGTCACTGGCGGCGCCGGCAGTTGTGAAGGTGGTTGCGGCGTAGCTTATAAGCTGACTAACTCTGCCGGAACCTGGACTCAGACTGTGATTCATGCCTTCACCGGAGGCGACGATGGCTCCGGTCCCGGGGCAGGGCTAACCATTGACAAGCGCGGCAATCTCTACGGAATGGCTCCGACCGGCGGAGCGAACGGGCTTGGTGTCGTATACCAACTTCACCCTGACCAAAGCGGCAACTGGACGTTGAAGGTCATCCACACCTTCACTGGCGGAACGGATGGGGCGACCGGCTCGGCTGGCCGAATGCTTCTTCGTGGCGGGCACCTTTATGGAGCGGCTACGGCGGGTGGCGCGAATGGAAAGGGCACGGCCTTCGAGCTCACGCCCACACCGAGTGGCGAGTGGGCGACGCGGCGGGCAATCTCTATGGCACCACCTACTACGACGGGGCACACAACCTTGGCGCCGTTTACGCGCTGGCTCCCAGGCCCACGGGCGAATGGAAAGAAAGAGTCCTTTACAGCTTCAAAGGCGGAACAGACGGAGCCAATTCCCTCAGCAACCTGGTTTTTGACGCGGCGGGCAATCTCTATGGAACGACGAGTGAAGGCGGCCTGGGGAGTGGCACGATCTTCGAGCTAACTCCTGGCCCCACCGGGAAGTGGACCGAGAGCGTCGCCCATCGTTTCGAAGGTCCTCCGGACGGAGCCTTCGCCTATAACGGGATGGTGGGTGACGGAGCGGGGAACTTCTACGGTGCAACGGTGCACGGGGGGAGTGACGACGAGGGCGCGATCTATAAGTTCACGCCGTAAGTCCATTTAGCGGGGAAGAACGAGAAGGGGTCAGGTCGTCTTTGACCTCGGCTGGTTGCCCAGGAGCTTCCCCGGTCAAATCGTATTTCAAGATCCCTTTTACTATCGCACGATGCAGAAGCCCGTTCCGAAATGCATCCCATATCTCGCGAGATGCGACTTCGGGAATCGTCATAAACTTTGCGAACCATTTCAGTGCAGCCGAACCGTCCGAAAAAGGAGACATCTTCGTTGTCCGGGATTCCTAGCTCGTATCGAAGCACCGTCTCAAGTAGAGGAAAGCACACGGTTACGCATGAACCAAAGCTCTACTTTCTCTTTGTGGTGACTTGACGCAGGCCGGCCGATAACGCTGGCGGGGAAGACGGTGTTACATATGGGCCGAGGTAATCATCCATAGCGTAGGCCCAATCCGCCGGTCAACTTTTGCATATCTTCCTGTTTTCATGGCTTCCTGATTCATTTCTTTAAAAGATATCTTCTCGAAGTTCGTTTCGGCGGGAACGCCGAAACCAGCACGCGAGACGCATGCGCTACCCGGGATCACACATCGTAGTACATGGAGAATTCGTACGGGTGGGGTCTCAAGCGGAGCGCGTCGTATTCCTTTTGTTTCATGTCGATCCAGTTGGCGACGAAGTCCTCGTTGAAGACGTCCCCTTTGAGCAAAAATGCGTGATCGGTCTGGAGCGCTTCGATCGCGCCGCGAAGCGAATCCGGAACACTGGCGATTTGCGCGAGTTCTTCCGGCGGCAGCTCGTAGAGATTTTTGTCGAGCGGGTCGCCGGGATCGATGCGGTTCTGGATTCCATCGAGGCCGGCCAGCAATAATGCGGAGAAGGCGATATATGGATTCGCCGAGGCATCCGGCGTGCGAAATTCGATTCGTTTGGCTTTCGGACTGGCCGAATAAGTCGGAATGCGAATCGCAGCGGAGCGATTGCGCGCCGAGTAGGCGAGATTGACCGGCGCTTCGAATCCGGGCACAAGCCGCTTGTAACTATTGGTCGTCGGGTTCGTGATGCAGGTGAGGGCGGAGGCGTGCCGCAAAATTCCACCGATGAAAAAAAGCGCCATGTCGCTCAAGCCGGCATAGCCATTGCCAGCAAACAGCGGTTTATCGTCTTTCCAAAGCGACATGTGCGTGTGCATGCCCGAGCCGTTGTCAGCGAAGAGCGGCTTCGGCATGAACGTGACGGACTTGTTGTGCTTCCTAGCGACGTTGCGAATGATGTATTTGTAATACTGCATCGAGTCGCCCATCACTTTGAGCGGCGCGAACCGGACATCGATCTCGGCTTGTCCGGCGGTCGCCACTTCGTGGTGTTGTTTTTCGATCGGGACGCCCGCTTTCTCGAGCTCGATGCACATTTCGTTGCGGATGTCCTGCAAAGTGTCGGCCGGTGAGACTGGGAAGTAACCTTCTTTCGGGCGAATTTTGTAGCCGAGATTTGGAAACTCTTCGCGCGCGCTGTTCCAATGTCCCTCCACGCTATCGACAAGATGAAATGAGGAGTTGGCCGCGTAACTGAAACGCACGTCGTCAAAAATAAAAAATTCGGCTTCCGGCCCGAAGAAGGCGGTGTCGCCGATTCCGGTGCTCTTCAAGTACGCTTCCGCTTTTTCGGCCACGCCGCGTGGATCGCGATCATACGGCTCACGCGTGATTGGATCGACAATCGTGCAAATGAGACTGAGCGTCGGTTCCGCATTAAAGATGTCGATCCAAGCAGTCGTCGGATCCGGAATGACGAGCATGTCGGACGCGTTAATTACCTTCCACCCCCGGATGCTCGAACCGTCGAAACCGATCCCATCGGTGAAAATGTCTTCGTTGTACTCGGTGAGTGTAGTCGTGAAATGCTGCCAGGTGCCGGGCAGGTCGGTGAACTTGAAGTCCACAAGTTTCACGTTGCTGTCCTTGATCATTTTGTTGACGTCGGATGGAGTTTTTTCTTTGGCCATGTGCTGAATTAAGGAGTTGAGGGTTGAGAGGATTGAAAAATCACTAATTCTTCAGGTTAAGTATTCCGCGGCTGAATTCGCCGCCGACAGTTCGATTCTGATGTAAGATCGACAATCACGCGGCGTTTGTCACACCGCTTTCTCGCCGATCTCTTCCGTGCGGATGCGCACCGCGTGTTCTACTGGAAGCACAAAAACTTTTCCGTCACCGATCTTGCCGGTCTTTGCAGCCGCCACCACAACGCTGACCGCTTTCTCCACCATGTCGTCCGCGAGCACGACTTCCACTTTCACTTTCGGCAAAAAATCGACTGTGTATTCGCTGCCGCGATAAATCTCGGTGTGGCCCTTTTGCCGGCCGAACCCTTTTACTTCGGTGACGGTCATCCCTTCGATGCCGAGCTCGGCCAGCGCTTCCTTGACCTCCTCGAGTTTAAACGGCTTGATGATCGCTTCCAGTTTTTTCATGTCGATGTAAACTTCGCGCCGCCCGGTCTTTTGCAATCGAAAGCTAAACGCGGCACGCGCTCTCTTAACAACACAACGCCGCAGATGCAATCACGATTTTTCTGCGCTCAGGCGCGGAAAATTTTTGCCAAATGTGCGTGCGGTCTATACTGAAAGTTAATGCCCCGCGACTCTTTCGTTCATCTGCACCTGCACACCGAATATTCCCTGCTCGATGGCGCGGTGCGGATGAAGGAGTTAATGAGAAAAGCGGCCGAATTTAAAATGCCGGCGGTGGCGATGACCGATCACGGCAATCTTTTTGGCGCGATCGAGTTTTACCAGGAAGCGGAGAAGGCCGGCGTCAAACCGATCATCGGCTGCGAAGCCTACGTCGCCCCGCGTTCACATAAAGTTCGATCAAGTTCGATGCGCGAGGCGGCGTATCATTTCACCCTGCTGGCGCGGGACGAGACCGGCTACCACAATCTCATTAAGTTAATCTCAACCGCGCACCTCGACGGGTTTCATTATCGGCCGAGGATCGACAAAGAGCTCCTGGCCGCGCATTCCAATGGATTGATCGGTCTGAGCGGTTGTCTGGCCAGTGAAGTGAATTCGTCGATTCAGGCAAACAAGATCGACAACGCAAAACAAGCGGCGGCGGAATATCGCGATATTCTCGGTGCGGAAAATTTCTTCATGGAATTGCACGACCACGGCATGGAAGAGCAGCGGAAATGCAATCAGGTTCTGCCGCGGATCGCGCAAGACCTGGGCGTCGGTTTGGTGGCGGCCAACGATGTTCATTTTCTAAGGCGCAGCGATCATAACGCGCATGACGTCATGCTTTGCATCGGCACCGGAAAAATGGTGCAAGACGAAAACCGCATGCGCTATGCGCCGGAACTTTATTTCAAATCGTCCGAGGAAATGCGCGAGTTGTTCAAAGATCTTCCGGAAGCGATTACAAATACCCTGGAGATCGCGGAGGGCTGCAATTTAGAGATCGAATTCGGGAAATCGAAATATCCGGAGTATCCGGCGCCGGAAGGAATTTCGCGCGAAGGTTACCTGCGCCAGCTTTGTGCGAAAGGCTTGCAGCAGCGTTACGGCGACCGCGCCACGATCGACAGTCAGCTTTCGCAGCGCCTCGATTACGAATTGGGCGTTCTGGAAAAAACGGGGTTCGTCAGCTATATTCTAATCGTCTGGGATTTCATCCATTTTGCCAAAGAGCGCAAAATTCCCGTTGGTCCCGGCCGTGGCTCGGCCGCGGGTTCGATCGTCGCTTACGTTCTCGGCATCACCGACATCGACCCTCTGCAATACGGATTGATCTTCGAACGCTTCTTGAATCCGGATCGCATCTCGCCACCCGATATCGACGTCGATTTCTGCGAGGCGCGTCGCGGGGAAGTTCTTGAATATGTTCGCCGGAAATATGGCGAGCGCCGCGTTGCTCAGATCATCACGTTTGGAAAACTGAAAGCGAAGAGCGTAGTCCGCGACGTCGGGCGCGTGATGGGGCTGCCGTACGCTGCGGCCGACCGCATCGCGAAGATGATTCCGAATGAATTGAACATCACGCTGGATTCAGCCGCGGAGAAAAATGCCGAACTGAAACGCGCCATCGCGACCGAGAAGGAAACGAAAC
Organism: Verrucomicrobiota bacterium; assembly: GCA_003219195.1. Lineage (GTDB taxonomy): Bacteria > Verrucomicrobiota > Verrucomicrobiia > Chthoniobacterales > UBA10450 > UBA10450. The sequence continues at coordinate 29,248 of QHPX01000141.1, read as the reverse complement.
AACTCTTTGAGTACGGCAAAATTCTTGAAGGCTTGTCCCGTAACGCCGGCGTGCACGCGGCCGGCGTCGTCATCGCCGATCGCGACCTGACCGAATACATCCCGCTCTGTCGCGATGTGAAAGGCAACGACGTCATCAGTCAATATCCGATGGGGCCGCTGAACGACCTCGGCCTGCTGAAAATGGATTTTCTCGGCCTGAAAACGCTAACCGTGATCGAGGACACGCTCGCGCTTATTCATAAACGCGATCCGGATTTTTCTCTGGAGAATATTCCGCTCGATGATCCCGCCACATTTGCGCTCTACAACCGGGGCGAGACGATTGGCCTTTTCCAGATGGAATCCGGCGGGATGACCAGTTTGTCGAAGCAACTCGATGTGAAAAAACTGGATGACATCATCGCATTGATCGCGCTCTATCGGCCCGGTCCGATGGAACTGATCCCGGAATTCGTAAAAGCGAAGAAAGGAATTACGCCGATAAAATACCTCCATCCGCTGCTCGAAGAAATTTGCGCCGACACCTACGGCGTCATGATCTATCAGGAGCAAGTGATGGCGGCGGCGAGCAAACTTGCCGGTTACTCACTTGCGCAAGCCGATCTGCTCCGCCGCGCCATGAGCAAAAAAGACAAGGAGAAGATGGCAAAGGAGCGCAGAAACTTTATCGAAGGCTGCACCAAGACAAACAAAATCCCCGGGAAAAAAGCGAACGCGATCTTCGATTTACTCGAAAAATTTGCCGGCTACGGATTCAACAAAAGTCATAGCGCAGCCTACGGCGTCGTCAGTTATCACACGGCCTATCTCAAAGCGCATTATCCGGTTGAATTTATGGCCGGTTTGTTGAGTAACGAAATCAACAACACCGAAAAAATTTCTGTCTTCGTCGGCGAATGCAAACGCATGGGGATCTCCATTTTGCCGCCCGACATCAGTCGCAGCGGCTTGAAATTCATCCCGGAATCGCAAAATGGAAAGATGTCGATCCGCTACGGTCTCGCAGCGATCAAGCATGTCGGTGAAAGCGCCATGGAAATGTCCATCCAGGAACGGGAGCGAGGAGGGGAGTTCGCTTCGCTGGAAGATTTTTGTGGACGACTCGGAACTCGCGTCGCCAATCGAAAAATGCTCGAGAGTTTGATCAAGGTGGGCGCGTTCGATTTCCTCGGGCGTGATCGCGCGGAACTTTTCGCTTGTATCGACCAGGCGCTCGCGTCGTCGGCCGCGGCACATCGCGATCGTACCGCCGGACAAGTTTCGCTGTTCGATGAAGCGATAACTGCGACAACATCGACAAGAAAGAGATCGATCGCGCCGTGGAGCGACCACGAGAAGCTTTCTTACGAAAAGGAACTGCTTGGTTTTTATGTCAGTGGGCATCCGCTCGATGCCTATATCGACCTTTTTGCGGCGAAAAATTATCAACCGATCGCTTCGTTAGGCGAGCTCGACGACCGATCACAATTCAAAACTGCCGGCGCCATCGTGCAGTTCGACAAGAAATTCACACGAAAAGAAGGCAAGCCATTCGCGGTTATTTGGATGGAAGACTTGAGCGGTACGATCGAAGTCGTGATTTGGAATGATGTTTACGTGAAAGTGTCGGACGCGCTTGCGCTTGGACGCGTCGTTGAAATTCAGGGAGCTGTCGATACGCGCGGTGATTCCGTTCGCGCCACCGCGCAAAAAGTGAAAGTGCTTGGCGCGGAGAAAACGAACAGAGCCGCCAGCGCAAATGAAAGATCGACAAATGCTTTTGAAGAGCCGGTTGTGCTCTTACAATTTTCGCCCGCGACGACGAATGAAGAATTGCGCGAGGTGCGCAAAATTCTGGCCAGTTCTCCCGGCCAACGCCGGGTGCAATTGCTTTTCGATCGGCCGACCGGAAATTCATTGCGGGTCGATGCCGGCCCAGATTTACGAGTAAATCTGACCGGCGACCTCGAGGAGAAGCTTTCGCGCTGGCTCGTCTCGACAAAGGTAGAACGCCGCAATGTTATGGTCGATCCAGCGAAAAGCTGAGCGATTGCCGATCGCCATAGTGGAAAGCTCGAAGCGCGGCCTGGCCAAACTCAGGCGCGCCTCTGTCGCGAACTCCAATCTTAAGTGAGCGGCCGGCCGGCGCGGCGCAAATTGCATCTTTTTCACCCGGGCCCGCATCTTTCTTTAATGCAACGCTCCAATGGCCAGAACGTGCGTCGCCATGCAAATCGATCTTTTCAATTGCCGACAAAGGCTCCGCCGCGTTTCCGACTGGAAAGAATTGCAACGCGTTTACACAATCGACGGCGGACAGCCAACTGAGATCGAACAGCACCTGGCTTGGAACAAGGGTGATTCCGACATTTTGGAGATCGGTAAAGTCGATTGTGCCATTGAACGCAATCTCGATTGGCCCATCGTGCACCTGCAGTGAATCGATGGAAGCGGTGCGACCCTGGAAAATTAGCCGCAAGCCGAGTGAAGATGAAAACAGCGGGTTTGGTGCATAATCGGAAAGGCTACGGACGGAGAGCGCGAGCGTTCCACGAGAAGCGTGCTCATGCGACATGTCGATCTCGCCTTGCGCGTTCAGAAAATCTTTACCGCGTTCCAATTTCAATTCTTCAATCTCAAGCTGTGTCAGTTTCACATTTATCCGGGCCGTCAACAGGTCGATCGGAGCTTTGAAGAGCGTGAGCGCAGAACCGGTAGCAGTAAGATGTCCGCCAATTTTACGTTCGCGGGCATTGATAATTCCCTCGACCGCGATCTCTCCCGCGAAATCGCCAGGATTGGCGCCAAAGAGACCGGCGAAATCGCCGAGATTACTGATCGACGCCGAGATATCGCCGCGAAAATCGGGCTTGAGCCAATCCGACGAAGTGGTGGGAAATGACGCCTCGCCGCGCAAGGTGAGCTGATTGTTTTTTTGCTTTATGTAGATTTGCTCGACTTCGACCTGTCGATTGTAGAGTGCGGCGCCGAGCATAATCACGTCTGCCGCGCGATCCCGCCAAGTGAGACCGGTGACCTCAGTCCATAGCGACGCGGTCGCGTGCGTCACGTCGCGCGGATCGCCTCGAAAAGTAAACTTGCAAGCGTGGAGCACGCCGCCCGCGTGATCGGTCAATCCGATCGCTTCCGAGGTTTGCGCGAGAGAAATATCTGCGGCCGACCCCATCATGTTCCAATTTGAAACATGAGGGCGCCATTCATTTGAAATACTGGCGCGAATTTTTCCGCCGAACACCTCCACATCGAAGTCGAGTCCGACGGTTTTTTTGCCGAGGCGCGACAAGTCGGCGGTGACCGATGGCAAGTCGAGGCCGCGGGTCAGGCTGAGACCGGCAAGCGTCAGACGATTATCCTCCCATTTTGTTGCTCCGCGCAGATGCGAAAAAGTTTGGCGAAACCACGGCGATGCGATTGTGACCTCGTCCGCGCTGAAGCGCCCGGCATCTATTTCGCTCGCGGAAAGAGAAACATTCCGCAACAAGATCACAGCGGATCCATCTTCGACGCGCAAATCGAAGCGCCCGAGGTCGAGACTGCCTGGGAGCAACTTTTGCAAAGTCGCCCAGCCGCTCTCCGTCAGCGATATTCCTGCGGGGTTGCTGCGGTGGATCTCCAGACGCAATCCTTCAGTCGAGAGAGTTCGAATCGCCCGCTCGCTCCTGTGCATCACAATGGCTTTGAGACTCAAACCGACTGTTGCCCGAACTGCGTTCACCTCGATGTGAAACGCCGAATCACGCGCGCTGGCCATGTGAAATCCGCGCAGCACCACCGGACGCAAGAAGGGCGCATCTATTATGTCGATTTTGACCGTGAGACCTTGCTGCCGCGCTCTCCACCAGATCCACATGCGAAGGCCATTCGAGACAGCCGGTGGCGAAAACCAGATGGCAAATAGCAGAGCGAGAACGCTCAGCAGCATGGCCAATAAAAGTCGATTCGTGAATGCCACTGGTGATTCATTGCTTTAGCGGCAAAGTTTCCCCGGGGGAAGCTCTTCTCGGCCCGGCAGGCCTGACGACTAGGCAATTCCGGCGGCGCTAATCGGTTTTGGTCGAGCTCGTGAAAACAAGTCTGAGCGGTTGGCGCGTGTGAATGCGCTCGTGGAGTTGCTTCTGTAATGCATCTTCGGCTTCCGAGGGCAAATTGCTTTCGGCCGCTTTTTCCCGGGCGAGTTGCGGCAAGATTGACAATTCGTTTTGGACATCGTTTGCGGAAATGCGGTTCCAAAAACCATTTTCAAATGCGAGCACATCCACGCGCTCCTGCTCCACGCCGAGCAATTGAGCGTGCGGCAACTGCACGACAATTTCGTCCGCACCGATGTCGACAGCCAGGTCCTGCCGCAAATCAAAGCCAGCTTTGACCGTAAAAGTGCCGTGAAGTTTTACGCGCTTTGCGCTTCCCACCCAGGAGTGCAACAACTCATGCTCCACTTCGATTCGGCGGGAAAGAATCACGAGTTCGCTCGTAGGTATGCTTTGTTCCAGATAAACGCGATTATTAATCGTGATGCGCGGTTGCAAATGCGCGACGTCGATAAAAGCCGACCGCAGATCCCTGCCAAGTCTTTCCAGTTCGGTCGTGCCTTGCGCCGCCGTTCGCGCCGGCCAGCTCTCCAGACGCAAGAAAACGATGATGACAACAGCGGCGATGATGAGCCCGAGGAACGTGAACGCGATCGGCCACGAAAATCGTCCCGACTCTGCTGACTTCGACATTGAGCGTTGAAAGTTGAACGTCGGGCGTTTTCTTTTCACCCGAAAAAAGTACCGCCCCCCACGCCCGATGGACGTGAAGGGCGGCTGTTCCCCCCAGAACAATCTTGGAAAACTTCGGTGCTAGTAATCGAGCTTACGGGCCGTCGCAACAAAATTTTGCGTGAACTTATGCGAAGGCCGGCCAGGTTTGCAAAGAACTTGTCGCCAAACCCGGCGTCACCGGGCAGCTCCTTCAACCGCAACTGGCGATCGGCACTCGATGACAAAGAGAAGAAGCTGGGCGACCCAGCTGATTGATTGAATCGGCTGCCTTTGGCGCGAAGCGGGTCGATCTTTTGGGCTGCGCGGCCGCATTTCAGCGAGACGATGAGAGCAATACTAGTGGAGCTTGCATAAACCTGCTTCGAGCGTTCTAGTTTTGTATGCGTAATCTGCACGGCGAAACGTCACCGAGCCTGGCTGGCTCGTTGCTCGTCGCTCATCCTAACATGCTCGACCCCAATTTTCGGCGCGCGGTGCTTTTTATTTCTGCGCATGATCCAAGCGACGGTGCGCTGGGAGTGATCATCAATCGGCCGCTCGATAAACAGGTGGCCGATTTAGTGAGCGAGACGCCGCCCAATGGTCTCGCTGACGTGCCGGTCTTTCTCGGCGGACCGGTTGGGAAGGATCAACTGATGTTTGCGGCGTTCGAGTGGCAAAAAGGCAAAGGGCTTAAGCTCAATCACAATGTCGGCTTGAAGGAAGCGAACGAAGAGGCAGATCAGAATCTCGCGTCAATCTGCGCATTTGTCGGTTACGCGGGCTGGGAGGCGGGACAGCTTGAGGCCGAGCTCAAGCAAAAAGCATGGCTGCTGCAAAAACCTAGTCGCTCCGTCCTGGAACCCGATCGTTTGCCAAAACTTTGGTTCGACATCATGCGCGGTCTGGGGCCCTGGTATAAAATGCTGGCGGTTGCTCCGGATGACCCGTCACTCAATTAGTGACGCGTCGCATTTGCTTCGATTTGTTTTAGCTTGTCACTCGTCACTGGTCACCTATCACTGATCAATGATCATCGGCGTTCCGAAGGAAATTAAGGAGCAGGAACAACGCGTTGCGCTGCTACCCTCGGCCGCGGGGCAATTGGTTCGGCGTGAGCATTCGGTGCTCGTGGAAAAAGGCGCGGGCGTTGGCTCCGGCTATCCTGATGAAGAATACGTCAAAGCGGGCGCGGAGATTGTCGATCTTGCGAAAGACGTTTTCGCGCGCGCCGACATGATCGTGAAAGTGAAAGAACCGTTGGAATCCGAATTTCCACTTTTGCGAAAAGGCCAGATTCTTTTCACTTATTTGCATCTCGCCGCGAGCAAAGCGCTCACCGAAGCTCTGCTGAAATCGGGTGTGACCGGTGTTGCTTATGAAACGATCCAGGTCGGGAATCGTTTGCCATTGCTCGAACCGATGAGCGAGATCGCGGGGCGCATGTCGGTAGTGATGGGCGCGAATTTTCTGGCAAGATATAACGGCGGCAGCGGCGTGCTGCTTGGCGGTGTCCCCGGCGTTTTGCCTGGTCGTGTCGTGGTGGTCGGTGGTGGAACTTCTGGCGTGAACGCGGCCCGCATGGCCACTGGTCTCGGCGCCGACGTGATCATTCTCGATATCGATCTTGAACGACTGCGTTTTCTCGATCTCGCGATGGCCGCTACGAACACGCTTTATTCGAGCGAAGCGAACCTGCAGGAATTGATGCCGGATTGCGATTTGCTCATCGGCGCCGTGTTGCTGCCCGGGGCGAAAGCGCCGAAACTGATCACGCGTGCGATGTTGCGAAAAATGAAACGCGGCAGCGTGCTGGTTGATATTTCCATCGATCAAGGAGGCTGCGCGGAAACTTCGCGGGCGACCACGCATCTCAATCCGGTTTATGTCGAGGAAGGCGTCACTCATTATTGCGTGGCGAATATGCCGGCCGCCTACGCCCGCACCGCTACTCAGGCGCTCACCAACGTGACTTATCGGTATGTGGAGTTGCTCGCCGATTTCGGTTTAGAGGGAGCCTGTAAGGAGCAACCCGCCTTGGCGGGCGGAATCAACACCCGCGACGGGAAGCTGACCTGTCGCGCGGTGGCCGATGCGCATGGATTGCCATTCGAGCCACCGTTTTGATTTGATGTAAGGCCGAAAAGGAAGCTTGCTCCGATTCATCATTAACTCAATATTGGGCCTCGCAATCTAAACCTATGAAGAAATACATCTGCATTCTGGCTGGCGCCGCGCTCCTCGCGGCTTGTGAACAGAAAACCGAAACCACTGCGCCGGCCGCAAGTCCGACAGCGTCACCCGAAACGACTACGGCCACGACTCCAACGGAAACGACGACGACTACGACTCCCATGGAATCGCCTTCGCCGACACCGTAATTGAATCACTCAGTGAAGAATTCGGTTTTTCAATCTATGAAAAAATGCATCTGCATTTTGGCGGGCGCGGCTTTGCTTGTGGCTTGTGAGCAAAAGGAAACTACGGTGAACCCGCCTGCGGAGAAGAAGGAAAGCAACACCACGATCGTCAATCCATCTCCTGCCACTTCGAGCAGGACGGAGTCGAACACGACAATCAATACCACCTCTTCGCCCAGCAGCGAGACAAAGACCGAATCGACCACGACCACAACTTCCACACCCGGTCCATAATTTTCCGGGAGCGGTTTTAGCTTTCGTAAAGTCCTCCTGCGCACTGATCGCGGGAAGGCTCTTACTGTACTGCGATCTTCGCGCATTGTCGTAACTGCGGCATCATCGCAAGATCGACAATTTGATATGCCGGTGCGCCGTTCGCTTTCGTTTCCAAAAAGCCGGCGGTTGACCCGCGCGTCTGAATTCGAGCGCGTCCGTCGAGAAGGCCGCGCCCATCATGGCGGGCTGCTGATTCTTGGCGTGCTCGCGGCGGAAGAATTTCACGGTTTCCGCGCCGGCTTCGTCACGGGACGTCGGCTTGGTAGCGCGGTTGTGCGCAACCGGGTGCGTCGTCGCCTGCGCGAGATCGTGCGCGACCACCAGCAAGAGATTGTCGATGCAAAGTGGATAGTGACGATTGCGCGAGCGAACGCAGCGCACGCAAGTTATCGCCAGTTAGAAGATGAATGGTTGCGTCTGGCAAAGCGCGCTTTTATTCTAGCGTCCTGATGCTCCGGCTGGTTCGCGCTTTTATTCGCATCTATCAATGCACGCTTTCGCCGCTCTTGTCCTTAATCGGCGGGCCCGGTTCTGGTTGTCGATTCGAACCGACGTGCTCAGCCTATCTTTTGGAAGCAGTGAAAACGCATGGCTTTTGCCAGGGGATCTGGCTGGGATCAAAACGAATCGTACGATGTCAACCCTGGGGCGGTTGCGGGTGCGATCCGGTGCCGCCTCGCACTTCCCGTAATTACGCGACTGATCCGCTCGTTTGTGAATAGCCAGGGCGACAATTTTTATGGATCGAACCGCGTGGATTGCCGTTATACTTTGCGTGGTCGGCCTGGTTTTGTGGGAAGTTTATCTCGCGAAGCAGATCCGGCCAAAACCGCTCGCCGCGCCCGGAACAACTGCCGCGCCAGTTTCGTCGACTCCAGTAATCGCGCCTAGCGCGCCTCCATCATCTGCCTCTCCGGCGCCTGAGGCGGCGGCAGTAGCGGCGGAAACAATTCCAGCGTTTCAAGAAGCGGTTGAGACGCTCCGCAATTCCGACGTTGAGCTCCGTCTTACAAATCGCGGCGGCGGCATCGCCGAGGCGATTTTGCTCAATCACAAGGCGGAACAGAATGCGCACGTGACCTTGAATTCTTCCGACCGCTTGCCGATCGGCGCAATCATCGACAATCCCGCCGCTCCGCTCTTGCCGGAATACAAAATCGCGCGGGAAGGGGATGTTATACGATTCGAGCGCACGCTGGCCGAGCGCGTCACGATTCGAAAAAAGTTTTTCTTCCAAAGGTCCGCGGAAGCAAAAGACAACTTCGTCGCCGAGCTCGATGTCGATCTTGAGAATGGCGGCGCCGCGCCCTACGCGAACCCCGGCTACTTTGTCGCGCTTGGAGGTGCTGCTTCAATTCATCCGAAAGATTACCCTTCCTACACCCGACTCGTCTGGTGCATCGATGGAAAGGCAAAAGGCATCGATGTCGGCTGGTTCGGAGGCGGCAGCGGATTTTTTGGTGTGGGTCAGCGTACCGCGCAACCCTTTTACCAGCAAAATGTCGCGGGCGCGGAATGGGTTGCGGTGAGCAATCAGTTTTTTACCACGTTGATCGCGCCGCTCACGGCCAAGGCGAACGGCGTCTGGGCTCGTCGTTTCGAAATCGCGCGCTGGCCGGATCAAAAAAGCTTCGAAATCGAAGGCGCGCTGGGCATGCCCGGCTTTCAATTACAGCCCGGACAAACTTACAGCGCGCGGTTTGAGATCTACACCGGCCCGAAGCTTTACCATCGGCTCGCGCAACTCGAGCACAACGAAGCCGAGATCATGGACTTCGGCATGTTCAAGATCGTCTGCCAGTTTCTGCTTAATTTTATGAACTCGTTGCACGGCCTGCTCGGAAATTACGCGGCCGCCATTCTCGCTCTTACCACCATCATCAAGCTTGTGCTCTGGCCGATCCAAAACAAAGCGAACCGTTCCATGCGCCAGATGTCTGCGCTCTCGCCGAAAATGCAGGAGCTGCGCGAGAAATACAAAGATGATCCCACCCGCATGAACCAGGAGGTGATGAAGCTTTACAAGGAGTACGGCATCAATCCGGTCGGCGGCTGTTTGCCGATGGTGATTCAAATTCCGATCTTTTTCGGCCTGTTTAAAATGCTCGGCCAGGCGGTGGAATTGCGAAACGCAAAATTTCTCTGGGTGCGCGATCTTTCCCAACCGGACACGGTTGCGCATCTGCCCGTACTCGGCTGGCCGATCAACATTATCCCCCTCTGCATGGCCGCGACGCAAATTTGGCTGATGCAAATGACGCCCAAGACCGGCGATGCCACCCAGCGCCGGGTGATGATGTTCACGCCGCTCATCTTTTTATTTATCTGCTACAATTTTGCTGCCGCTCTGGCATTGTATTACACGACGCAGAATCTTTTCAGCATCTTGCAATTTTATCAGAACAAAAGGCAACCCGCGCCAACGCTCGAAAAGCGTTCGGTCGCCGCGAAACGAAAAAACCGATGACACCGAAGGAATTACTCGACACCATCCTCGGCTATCTCGGTTTTGTCGTGCAAATCGAGGAGTCGCAGAACGAGGCGGGCAACCTGGTTCTGCAAATTTACACTGAGGAAAGCCGGCGCCTGATCGGGCGCGACGGCGAAACACTCGAAGCCATCACGTTTCTTCTCAACCGGCTGTTACAAACGAAGGACCGGGACGCGGCGAAAGTGATCGTCGATTGCGAGCTTTACCGCTCCATGCGCGAAGACCGCATTGTGCAGCGCGTCCGCGAATTGGCGGAGCGCGTTCGCATTACTGGCCGTTCCTTACAGCTCGAGCCGATGAATTCCTACGAACGGCGCCTCGTGCACAATGCTTTCAAGGACGATCCGGACGTCGCGACCTGGAGCCCGTCCGATTCCGCGCGCATAAAACAAATCACCTTGCTTAAACGCCAGCGGAAAAAAGAACCCGCGCAAAAGGAGTAATTGTCGATTTGTGGCGGTAGGCGGGACTCTGCCGGGCCAACGATTTTTGCAGGGCAGCCATCTTGGCTGCCAATTAAAATACGGCGGCGAAAATCGCCGCCCTACAATTCGGGCTGAAAGCGCGCAGCCTCTTTGGCCAGGCCCGAACGCACTTCCGGTCGCCAGCGAAATTTTTCCAAAAGCGGATTCGATTTGCCCTCCACAGCATCTGCGACGATTTCGCCAAGCAGCGGCGCAAATTTGAACCCGTGACCACTATCGCCGGTTGCAATAACCAATCCGCGTCGCTCCGGATTGGACGCGATCCAAAAATCTCCATCGTGCGTGTCGCAGTACAAACAAATCCGCGTGTAAACGATTGGCGCCTCCGTCAGCGCGGGAATTGCCTTGGTCAAGAATTCGCGCAACTTTTTTTCCTCTTCCGGAGTGACCGTGCGCTCGGGCGATTCCGGCGACATCTCGCGGCCGGGTCCATGATTTGCGATTTTCACCACGCCTTCACGATTAAGCGGAAAACCATAATAGCCCGTCGTCGAAATATCGGCACCGAAGAAGGGAAAACGCTGCGGCGAGAAAAGTTCCGGTTTGTCAGGTTTGAGATGAAATACCGGATGTCCCGTTGCGCGAAAGAATTTTCGCGTGAACGGCAGCACGTACGGCGTCCACGCTCCAACTGCAACAACGACGGCATCGCCGCCAATTCGTTGTCGATCTTGCAGGACAATGCCGTTGACCGAATTATCGTTTTCATCCAATGCGATGAACTTGATCCCTTCGACTAACTCAACGCCGAGTGATCGTGCTTGCTCAACGAGCGTAACGACGACCCGCCCGCTCTCCACATAACCCGCTTCGGGATCGAAGAATCCATCGTCGAAACGTTCTGCATTAAATGCGGGGAAACGTTTGCGCAGCTTTGCTGAATTGAGTCGTTCAAACTTGTGTCCGCGCTTCTCAAATATTTTGCAGCTTTCGTATTCAAAATCGCCAGGCCGCATGAGCTCGCGCCGAACGAACAAAACGCCGGTCTCGTGATACAACTCGAGGCCGAATTCCTCATTCCACTTTCGCCACAATGGAATCGCGCGCTCCGCCAGCGCTGTGTAATATTCATCAGCGCCGTAAGCAGTGCGGACCGCTTTGCTGATATCGGTGGACGCGGCCAGCGGATGCGGCAGCGGCCCTGGATCGACAAGAACAACTTTGTGGCCGCGTTTTTTTAGTTCAATCGCGGCAGTGACACCATTAATGCCCGCACCGACAACAATTACCCTGAGCATGGTCTAAATCGCAAGGTTGCAGATCGGCCACGTTCGCCGCCATCTTTTTCCAGCGGCGGCGAAAATCGGCGCCCTACAATTCAAAATTCAAAAATAATCTTGCCGCTGCGTTTTCCCTGCGCGGCGTGCATAACAGCGGCTTTCACTTCGCTTAGCGGATAACTCTTTTCGACTTTCGTGCGCAACAGTCCGCGCTTGGCCATTTCGAAGAGTGGCCGAAATGCATCGATCCGTTCGGCCATGGTCGCGTTGTCGTACCACTTGTTAATCCATATTCCGCGGAAACGAAGATCTTTGAAAATGAGCAGGCCGTTTGGGATTTTCAGCGGCTGCAAACTCATCGCGCCGAAGGTTACCATCGTTGAGCCCGGCGCGAGGCAGTTGGCAAGGTGCAGCGCGCTTTCACCGCCGACTGCGTTCAATCCCAACCGGACTGGTGCGCCGCTCATCGCATTCTTTACTTCCTCGCGAAGATTTTCTCCATCCACAAACACGACATCGCCGCCTTCTGAGCGCAGTTCATCGATCAATTCGGCGCGGCGAACGATATTTACAGTTTTGTAGCCAAGATCGTTCGCGATCTGAATCACCGCCCGGCCCGCTGCCGAATTGGCCGCGTTTTGAATCAGCCAATCGCCGCTCTTCAGATCGACATAATCGTGCAACAAACGCCAGGCGGTCATTGAATTGATTTTCAACATTGCCGCATGCACCGGCTCGATCTCCGGTGGGACCGCGACCAGTTCGCTCGCTTTTACGGCAACGGCTTCGCGCCAAGTGCCGAGACTGTGCGGCAGGATAACGAGCGCCCCGGCTGTCATTCCTGTGACGTCGCTGCCAAGATCGACAACTACTCCCGCGCCTTCGAACCCTGGCGTCGCCGGAAGTCCAGGTCGCACCGGATATTTTCCTTCGATTGCATTGAGGTCGGCCGGATTGATTGGCGCCGCGCGCATTTGCACCACTGCTTCGTCCGCCGCCGGCGTTGGCCACGGCTGAGTCTCTACACGTAAAACTTCCGCCGGATTTCCGTGCCTTTCGTAAACGACCGCCTTTATATTTTGATTCATCGATGACTTCGGCGCTGCATCCTCAGGCTTCCGCGAGTAATCTGCAAACTGGTGCGCGCGTTGCGCTGCTCGGCCTCGCAATCAATGTCCTGCTGGCATCGGCGAAAATTATCGCCGGACTGTTAGGCAATGCTTACGTGCTGATTGCCGACGGAATCGAATCGACACTCGATATTGCCGGTTCGATTGTCATTTGGGGCGGATTAAAGTTTGCCGCGCGCCCGCCCGACGCGACGCATCCTTACGGTCATGGCAAGGCCGAGCCGATTGCTGCGGTCGTCGTCTCGATGGGCGTGCTCGCCGCCGCGCTTGGTTTGGCCATTCAAAGCGTACGCGCACTTTTTCTCCCGCATCACGCGCCCGCCCCGTTCACACTCGTTGTCCTGATTGTTGCTGTGGTTGTGAAAGAAGTTTTATATCGATATGTCATCCGGTTTGGTCGCAATGTTGAAAGCACCGCCGTGCAAACGGACGCATGGCACCATCGCACCGATGCGTTGACTTCCATCGCCGCCTTCGTCGGCATTTCCGTTTCAGTTATCGGTGGCGCGACGTGGCAAAGCGCGGACAACTGGGCGGCGCTTTTTGCCTGTGCGCTGATCGGCGCCAACGGTTATCGGCTGTTGCGGCCTGCTTTGTCCGAAATCATGGACACGGCGCCGCAGAGTGAATTTGTCGATTTCGTTCGAAATGCGGCCCGATCTGTCCCCGGAGTTATCGAGATCGATAAATGTCTCGTGCGCAAAATGGGCCTGGATTTTTACGTCGATCTTCACGTCGGCGTGAGCGGCAACATTTCTGTGCGGGAGGGTCACCACATTGCGCATCAAGTGAAAGCAGCCATCCAGCAAACGGACGCGCGAATCGCGGATGTGCTGGTGCACATCGAACCCGCGCAAGGGTAGGGCCGCCGCGCTGCGACGTCCGCGGACAGCGCAGCGCCGCTGTCCCTACCGATCGACCTGTCGCAGAAGATCGACGATCGCACCGGTCAAAATTCTGCGCGCTCGTGTAATTTGGCGCGCGAAACGAAACAGATCGAAAAGGGCACGTGGATGGTTGATCAAATAAAGCGACAATTTCGCCGCATTGGTCCGCTGGCGCTCGATGTCGAACAGGATGCTTGGCGGTGCTGGAAAGGGCTCGCGTAAACTATCGCTGATCGCGCGCAACGAAAGCATCGGGACCCCGCGCACGGAGCACGCTTGCGCGATTACCTCCGTTTCCATATCGACTGCATCGGCGGCGTTTGTCCGCGCAATCTCGTTTCGTGCATCAATCGAATCGACAATCGTTGCTGATGTAAAAAGCTTCGCGGTGCGCACATTGCCATTCGCCAGGATTTGCTGCGCCTCAGAAACCAATTCTCGATCCGAGAAGTTCTCCGCGACGATCAAGTCGCCAACTTGGAAGTCTTCCCGCGCTGCGCCGGCGAATCCTGAGCTGATTAGACGGCGAAGCTCCTCAGTCCGCAGGAAATTGTCGATCTTGAGTTGGCAGCTTTTTCGACCAACGCCGGTGTGCAAAATCGCGATGGATTGGTTTTCGATCTTGCCGTAAACGATTTTTCCGCCGCTGGATGATGCACGCTTCTTTTCCCGCAACAGACCGACCAGTCCCGAACTTTCCGCCGACAAGGCGAACGTGATCGCGATCATCGCTTCATCTGGTTTCGTTTCGCGATCAGTTTTGTGGCAGCGCAGATTCGATCACCTGGACGGAGAAACTTTTCTTTGCCGAAGTTGGCGTCTTTGTTTCGCTGGGAGCGGGTGAGCTTGGACTTCCGCCAGTAATTGCGGAGATCGCTGCCCGAAATTCGGCCTCCCGACTGGAGGGAAGATCGAGAAGAAGTCCGAGGCGATGTTTCTGTCGCTTACGCCGAACGGTGCCGGCGTTAGCTCAGTCGCCGCGGCCTGTTCGAGAGATTTCGTCAATTGCTGCCGCGTTTGCGCTTCGAGCGACGCGCGATTCTGGTTTTTTGTTTCATGTCTTGCGATCAGCCACAAGCCGACGCCTACGTTTACGGCCATGAGAATGATAAATGCGGCGCCGACGCGGCGCGCCATTTTCCGCCCGCGCTCGGAAACGTCCGCTTCCTCCGGCAGTAAAACCTCGCGCGAATCGCTGCGCATGCCCGCGTGGATTCGTCGCGCGACCGCGATCTCGCGTTGCAATTGCTGGTCCGAAGTCAGTCGCTCCTCCAACGCGGCCCGTTCCGTCGCGGAAAGCTTGCCATCGAGATAATCGAAGAGTTTGTCGGGATTCATGCGCTGCGAGAAAGCGTGACGCCGGACGCCTTCGCGCGCAACGTCGAACTGCCGGCAGATGGTTTGGTACGCGCCCGGTTCGGGCCGGCACAAACAAATTCATTTTTTTCTAAAACTTCGCCCAAGAAATTCCGTAGAGCGGCCCGGTGCATTGTAGCGAGAATGAGGAGTCCCGCGAAGGGAATGGGGCCGTATCGTTTGCGCTTTACCCTCGTGGAAATAGAGTATCGCCCTCGTGGGCGAAGACGGTCAGGCAGGCGCGCAGACGCACGGACGGCTTTGGCGTCGCGCGGCGGTTGCGCTTGCTGCGTGCATTGCGCTTCTCCTGATTTTTCATCGCCCACTTTTGCTTGGTCTCGGCCGGCAGGTCGCGCGGCATTATGCCGGGCGCGAACATTTGAAGATCGATTTTGCTCTCGAAGGAAACATCTTTACGACGCTTTCGATCCGACATCTTCATGTCGTCCCGACGGGATCGACCGACGTCGAATCAGTCGATGTCGATCTTGCCCGCGCCGATTACAGCTTGCTGGCACTGCTCCTGCATGGTCCATCGCAGTTTCTGAAAAGCCTGGAAGCGCATTCGGCCCGGATCGTTTTGAATCCAGTCGAAGGGCCGCTCAAACCGCGCCCGCCCAAAATTCACGAGAGAATCAGGCTGCCCTCGGTTTTTCCGGACCGCATGCGTTTATCAGACGTCACTCTGATTGTCCGGAATAAACCTCACGATTTCATTTTGGAACATGTCGATCTCGATTTGGACCCGCGCAGTCCCGGCGAATTGCGGGTCGATAAGTTGCAACTGCCGGCGGGACAAGGCTGGACAAAAATTTCGGCGCAAACGTCCTATGCCAATCGGAACCTCGTTCTCCACGATCTCCTGCTCGATAACGAAGATCGCTTTCGGGTTTTGAATGTCGATGCGTCGCAGATCGGCGCAAAAACCCTGATGATCCATGTCGATAGTGCGATTGGCGGCGGAACGCTTTCCGGCTCGATCACCATGACCCAAACTTCTTCTTCGCTGAATACAAAAGTGCGTTTGCTTGGAGAAACGATCGCGGCGACCGCGCTTAACAAATACCTCGATTTGCCCGAGGGGTTTATCGGCGGACAAATCGAACGGGTGAAGGTCGATCTGGCCGGCGTCCTGAATCTCCCGAGCTCCTGGAGCGGGACGATGTCTGCGCAGATGAGCAATCTGCGCCGACAACAAATGGTTTTCGATCGTTGTATTTTCGAAGTCTCCGCACAAGAGGGAAAGGCGACGGTGCAAAGCGCGGACATCGTTCAAGGGAGGAACGAATTTCACTTGCGCGGTTCGGCCGATTTACCGGCTGATATTAAACAGTTTGGCCGGAGCGCGGCGACGCTGGAAATGTCAGCCGCCGCAGTCGACCTCCAGCGATTGACCGCCGGAACCGCGCAGGAGCTGACAGGCTCGGCTCAGATCAACGGCAGGATCGACATCAAGAATGGGAAGCTGAAGGTGAATCTGACCGCGTCCGCGGGTTCGGTCGGATTTGCAAATGGCACGATCGACAAGCTCACTGCGAATCTTAGAGCATTTAAGACAATGCCGCCGTCGAATCTTAGAAAACCTTGGTTTGCCGATCTCCGCTCGGCGCTCGACTTAGATATTTCTAATATACGTTATCGAGACTATGTGATTGATTCCGTGGCCGGCTCGCTTAGCGGAGTTGACGATTTGATAAGCGTGGAGCGTCTCAATTTCCGGCGAAAGCAAAATGATCTGAGTGTTCGCGGTCGATACTGGCTGCCGGAAGAGCTGAGCAAGGCCGCGTCGCAATCGGCGCAGTTGAATGTTTCGTTAAATGCGACCGAGGTCGCGGATTACTGGGTGGCCGATTCGCCGGACAAGATCAGCGGGCCATTGCAACTGACCGCGCAGATCGAGCGGAAACGAGGCGTCAATAACGGCCAGGTCGCGGTCTCCGGGTCTCATCTCAAAATGCGTGATTTGGTCTTTAAACAGCTGAGCTCGCAATGTTCCATTTCGAACAACGTGATCTACCTGAATGATTTTACGGCGAGCTTGAACGAGCACGATTTTGTCGGCGCGCATGGGATTGTCGATCTTCGCGCGCCATATCATTACAGCGGAAAGTTCTCGGCGAACGTTTCAGATTTATCGACGATCGAGCCGCTGCTCAATGCTTATGGAAACGAGCGCAAGCTGGCCGGCTCGCTCGCGATCGACTGGGAGGGAAGCGGCGACGCGGCGAAATTTAAGAACTCAGGGAAACTGAAGCTCACTCTGGAGAAAGGCCGCTATGGCGATTTGCAATCGTTGCAGGCAAATGCGGACGCGACTTACTCGCCGGATGGTCTCGATGTCCCTTTGATTTTTCTGCGCAGTAACAAGATGGATTTTCAAGCGATCGTCCGGGCAAAGGGCGAAACCCTGGAGATCACGAAAATTCAACTCGACCAGGGCGAAGCGAAGTACGCGGGAGGTTATATTTCCATTCCGTTTATCTGGAAAAACCTGGGCACCGCCGCGCCAGTTTGTCCGCCGAACGGGAAAGTGATCGCGAATTTTCAATCGGAGAACATCGAGATCAAAAAGCTTTTTCAAGACGTTGGCCTGCAATCAACGACATCGGGAACCGTCAACGTGAAGCTGGACGCGCAAGGAACACTGGCGGATTTGAATGCGCGGTTCGACGTGCAGATGCGCGACCTGCGCAGCGAGCGCCTGCCGAACCTAGGACCAGCGAGCTTCGACCTAAGTGCGCAGTCCCAACACAATCAGTTGACCGTTTCAGGCAAATTGCAGCAGGCCAGGATTAAACCGGTGGAATTGACGGCGAATTTGCCGTTCAACGTCGCAAAGATCGTGCGCGAGCGGAAGTTGGCGGACGAAACGCCGGTCACGGCAAAAGTTCGGATGCCGAAGAGCTCGGTCAATTTTATCCACCAATTTGTGCCGGCAATTCAAAACCTGGATGGCGACCTGGCGCTGGATGTCGATGTAAGCGGAACGCTCGGGCGACCCGTTTTGAGCGGTGCCGGCGATATGACGGTAAATGTGGCGCGCGCCAGTAACGTGACTCTTCCCGCGCTGAGAAATTTTAAAGCGCGCCTTAAGTTTGCTAATGACGCGCTCACGCTCGAGCAATTCGGCGGCGAACTCTCCGGCGGTCACTTTACCATGAGCGGCCGCATCACCTTTCCAAAACTGACCGCGGCGAATCTCGATCTGCAACTAAAAGCCGATAGCGCGCTGGTCGCACGTAATGACACGTTAACCGCGCGGGTGGATGCGGACATCAAGGTGACCGGCCCGATCAGCAGCGCGAATGTGACGGGGACGGTGGCAATGACCAACAGTGAATTTTTGAAGAACCTCGATCTCATTCCGATCGGACTGCCCGGCAGGCCTGCGCCGCAGCCGCCATCGGCGCGACCGGATTTTTCCATCCCCCAACCACCGTTTCGCGATTGGAAATTCGACATGACCATTAAAACAAAGGACCCGGTCCTCATTCGCGGCAGTCTCGCCAATGGCGGCGCGGTGAGCGATCTGCATTTGACCGGCACCGGCTTGCGTCCAGCCTTGCAAGGTTTGGTGCGGCTGGAGAAGGTCGAAGCAACGCTTCCATTCAGCCGTCTCGAAGTTTCTTCCGGCTTTGTTTATTTTGACCCGAGCGACTCGTTTAATCCGAAACTCGATCTGCATGGCACTTCGGTGATTCATGATCACACCATTCATGTTTATATTTACGGAACGTCGCTTGCGCCGGAGGCTATTTTCACGAGCGAGCCACCCTTGCCTCAAGAGGAAATCATTTCCCTTCTCGCAACCGGCGCGACACGGGACGAGCTGACGGGAAGCAACAACGTGCTGGCCGGACGCGCCGCCACGTTGCTGGTGCAACAGCTTTACCGAAAAATTTTTAAGAAGGGCCAGGCGACGCAGAGTAATTCCGTTTTCGATCGCCTGGATTTGGACGTTGGCACGGTCGATCCCCGGACAGGGCAACAACAGGCCACCGCGCGGCTCAAGATCAACGATCAATTTGTGTTCGTTGGCGACGTCGGTGTCGGCGGTGATTATCGTGGGATGCTAAAGTATTTGATTCGATTTCGCTGATGCGTTTTGTTTTCCTTCCTCCTTTCCTGTGCAGCCTCGCCTTCGCGTCTGAGCTCGCCGCCCAAACCGCGGTCACGCGACCGGAAGAAAAACAAAAGGAGCAACAGGCGGTCGCAAAACAGCAGGAGAAACGCGCGCAACACACCAGCACGATTGAGTTCCGCGGCGAACAGGCTTTCAGCGAAAAGGAATTGCGATCGCAATTGAAAGAGCAGATCACAACGATCGACGATTACGGTTTAACAGCAGCGCGCGGAGATGATCTCGCTTTTTTCCTCGAAGTCTTTTACCGGAAACACGGCTACGTAAAAGTGAATGTGCGTTACGCGATCGAATCTGGCGATCGCCTGCGGCTCGAGATCAACGAAGGTCCGTTGATGACTCTCGGCACGGTCGTCTTCGAGGGCAACGCCGCCGAGCCAACGCAAAAGCTGTTCGATTTTGCGGTCGGGCCGACGCGTGAGCGCTATTCGAAATTGCAAAAAAACCTGCCATTTGTCGCGGCCGATCTCGAGGAAGGCGCCGACCTGGTGCATCGGCTTTACATCGCGGAAGGTTTTCTCGACGCCGTAGTCGATCCTCCGCGCTATACCTACCACGACGAGACGAACCAGGTGGACGCAATCATCGCGGTCCACGAGGGCCAGCAATATTTTTTTGGCGACGTCTCATTTACCGGGCAGACAATTTACGCAGCGGAAACGTTGCGCGGACAGATGCTCGATCTCCTGCAGCAACCTTACACCGATGCGCGTGTCGCCGATATTCCGCGACGCCTCCAGACCTATTTCAAAACGCGCGGTTATTACGATGTGAAGGTCGAAGCGACCGGCGCGCCGGAGGAGGCCATCGATGGTCGCGTGCCGGTGGAGATCGTGATCTCGTCCGGACCGATTTACCGCTTTGATGGCGTGACGGTGAGTGGTCTTGAGCGGTTGCGGCCGAGTTTTGTCACGAAGCGGTTCAGCAAACTGACCGGTCAGACTTACAGCCCGGATGTGCTTGACGAAAGATTCCGCCTGCTCATGCGCACCGGTCTCTTCAATCTTTTGCAAATCAAACCCGTGCCGGTGGAGGGTGACTTGTTGCGGCTCGACATCTCCGCGGAAGAAGCCAAGAGCAAGGAGTTCGGTATTTCCATCGGCTATGGCACTTTCCAAGGTGGGATTTTCGGCGTGCAATATCGCGACCGCGACCTGTTCGGCTACGGACGCCCGATCACCATCTCCGCGGAGGTTTCACAACGCGGTTACAAGGGCGAAATCGTTTATGAAGACCCATTCCTTTTCGATACCGATTTCAACTTCAAGAACCAACTGGCGGCATTGACCTTCGATTACGATGGCTATTCGAAATTTGAGCTCGGTGACAGGGTTGAACTGACGCGCAAGATCACGAAGCAATATGAGGCCGGTCTGATTTTCGCAGCCCGCCATGTCGAGGTAACCAGCGCCTCCATCAACCAGCGATTTCTGGGTGATACCTCTTACATCGTGAACTCGCTTGGTTTTACGCAGACTCTCGATTTGCGTGAAAGCCCGTTCGTCTCGCCGCGCGGCTTTGTCGTTAACACCACTTTCGACCTGGCCTCAAAGGCCTTTGGAAGCGAGATCGAATTAGCCCGCGGCACCGCTCGTCTTGCTTACTTCCTGCCATTCGGTCCGAAAGCGCTCACACCTGGAGTGGTGGAAGATCAAACGATCCCGCCGTTGCAACAGTGGTTTCAACAATCGTTGCTCGCCTTCGGTGCGCGCACCGGCCTTGTCCACTCGCTCAATAACTCGGGCCCGGATGAAGCAACGACCATACCGATCGACGAACGTTTCTTCAATGGCGGCGCCACCACTGTGCGCAGTTATGGCGAGCGCGACCTCGGCCCACACGATCCAAAGGGCAACCCGATCGGCGGCGAATTTTTCACCGTCTTCAATCTCGAATACACTTTTCCGATCTATGGCGAACTCCAGGGCGCGTTGTTTTATGACGCGGGCAATCTCCTGCCCACATCCGAAGAGCCCGGAGTTGATGACATGCATTACGCGATCGGCGCCGGCTTGCGTTACAAACTGCCGATCGGCCCGATTCGGCTCGATTATGGAGTTAATCCCGACCGGCAACCGGGCGAAGACATTGGCGCATTTCATTTCAGCTTTGGCTTTGCGTTTTAAACGTTCAACCCTCAACGCTCGACGAGCCGTGAGATTCGTCTGATAAACACGCTAAACAACGCTAAAGAATTTTTGTTCGACCCAAATGATCTACTTTTAATTTCAGCGTCATTTAGCGTGTTTGGCGGTTCATTCATCAGGGATAAACTTCGCGGCCTAACGAATGAAAGATCGAGAAGAACATTTACCTGGCGAATTGGGCGAGCTCGGCGACACGCCGCCGGCGATTTTTCGCAAACAACTTCACCAAATCGCAGATTGGATCGCCGATTATCGGGAGAAAATAGCTGAGCGGCGAATTTCGCCGAACGCCAAACCAGGAGATATCCTTGCACAATTGGATGCAACTCCGCCGGAAACGGGCGCATCACTCGACAAAATTTTCGCCGACATCAATCGCGTAATTGTTCCCGGCGTGACGCATTGGGCCCATCCGCAATTCATGAGCTACTTCGGTTGCACGACAACCAGTCCGGGCATTCTTGCCGAGATGATCACGGGCGCGCTAAACGTGAACGCGATGACCTGGCGGACCGCGCCGGCCGCAACCGAGCTCGAAACCCTTGTGCTCGATTGGCTACGACAGTGGCTCTGTTTGCCTAACGATTTCGCGGGCGTCGTTTACGACACGGCTTCGATCTCGACAATGCACGCGTTGGCCACGGCGCGTGAAGGAGCGGTGCCGACCACGCGGAAGCTCGGATTGAGCGGACGCGATCTGCCCGTCTTCCGTATTTATGCTTCCGATCAGGCCCACAGTTCGGTCGAAAAAGGCGCAATCGCAATAGGCATTGGGGAAGAAAACGTGCGGCGTGTTCCGAGCGATTCCCAATTTCGAATGGATGTCGCCGCGTTGCGTAAAATGATCGCGCAAGATCGACAAGAGAACTTTCGGCCAATGGCGGTGGTGGGGACCGTGGGCACGACATCGACTGCGAGCGTGGATCCGGTTCCGGAGATCGCACAGGTTTGTCGGGAGGAGAAAATGTGGTTGCACATCGACGGGGCTTACGGCGCGGGACTGGCGTTATTGCACGAGTGCAAATGGATCACGGCCGGTTGGAACGAGGCCGATTCCATTGTTATCAATCCACACAAGATGCTTTTCATTCCATTGGATTTCAGCGCGCTTTATGTCCGCGACATCGGTCGCTTGCGACGCTTGTTTACGCTCGATCCAGAGTATCTACACCTCCGCGATCCTGTTGGCGCCGAGATCAACTACATGGATTACGGAGTGCAGCTGGGACGAAGGTTTCGCGCGCTGAAAGCGTGGATGGTTTGGCGCACGTTCGGCCGCGAAGGAATTGCCGCTCGCATTCGTGATCATCTCCGTCTGGCAAATCTGCTGGCGGACTGGATTAAGATCGACAAGCGCTTTGAACTGAGCGCACCAGTGGTAATGCCAGTTGTTTGTTTTCGATTCGTCACCGCGTCTGATCGCAAGATCGACATGTTAAACAGCGAGATCGTTGAGCGAATCAATGCGTCGGGACGCGCTTATCTGACGCAAACGAAATTGCGCGGCCGCACGGTCATGCGGATCGGCTTGGGAAATGTTCTGACGACCGAGCAGCATCTGCGCAACATGTGGGAACTCATCCAAACGAGCGCGAGCGAAGTTGCCGCGTGATAAACAAACCGTAAGTTTAATGACTCATTCGGAATTTAGTTACAAACAATGATCACAATTCTACGCAAGCATCGTCACTGGCTCATGATCGTGATCGCGATCCTGGCCCTGCCGTTTTGCATCTATTTCGTGAAAACGGATTATAGCGCGATACGTCCGGATCGATTCGCGCGCATCTACAATCGGGACATCTCGCTGGTGGAGGCGAAGCGAGATGCACGGTTGCTGGATCTGGCTCGCGCGTTGGAAATGCCCGGTCTTGGCCAGGATTTGGTCGCGAGTGCAAATAAAAATGATCAGGGCCAAGTTTATGCGCAGTTCATTTTGAATTTGCTAATTCTGCGACACGAAGCGGCGCGGCTTGGGATTCGTCCGACGCAGTCCGAGATTGTCGATGTTGTCCGCAATTTGAAAGCGTTTCGCAGCGGTTCGGGGTTCGACCTCAACAAATACAACGACTTCGTTCAAAACGCGCTTTCGCCAAATGGTCTCAGCGAAGCGCAGATCGAGGAAGTGGCGACCGATGAGCTTTGCCTGAACCGAATTAAACAGCTTTTAGCGACCGGCGTGTCTCTGCCCGAAAACGAGAGCAAGGCAAATTACGAAAAAGCCTACGGCAAACTTTTCGTCAGCGTTATTCGATTGCGCTCAGCGGATTTCGCGAAGGACGTTCAGGTGACGGACGATGACGTGCGTAAGTATTATGAATCGCACAAGGCCGAATTCAAAAGCGAGGAGAAGCGCAAGGTCGACTTCGTCAATCTCTCATTAACTGACGAACAAAAAAAACTGGCTGGGAAAGAGCGCATTGATGCTCTGCAAAAATTGGCCGATCGCGCGAACGATGTTACGCAGGCGATGTTGGAAAAGGGTGCAGATTTCAAACAAGTCGCTGAGAAGTCTCAGTTGCCGCTGCACGGGACCGGCGAATTCACCGCGGCGGTGCCCGATCCACAGTTGAATGGCGATCCACGGCTGGGAAGCGCCGCTTTTCAATTGACGTCGCAGGAACCGGTGAGCGACCCGATTCAAGTGGCGGATGGGTTTTATATTCTGCATCTCGCCGGGATCGTCGAAGCGCGTCCGCTGACAATCGACGAGGCGAAACCGAGGATCGTGGAAGCAATCAAGAACGGCCGGATGCGCGAGTTGATCGCGACCAAAGGCGCCGAGATCGTTCATCAGTTGCGTGAAGCCACGGAATCCCCCGCAGGCGCGGGGCTCGAGGCGGCGATTCAAAAGACCGGATTAAAGGCCGAGAAGCTCCCTCCTTTCTCGCTCCTGGAAGATCCGACGGCAAAATCAAATGACAAACAGGAACCGAAAAATGAGTCCCCCGATCTTATCGCGATCAAAAACGCGGTCGCAGAAATTAATCCCGGCGGCGTGAGCGATTTTTTTCCGTGGGAAGATGGCGGGGTGGTTGCGGTGTTGGAGAAACGCGAGCCGCCGGACCCTGCGAAGGATCCAGAAAGCAAAGCCGCCTTTGACCAACGCTACCTCGGCAACAAACGAACAATTGTTTTTCACGAATGGTTGCGCGACCGGCAGGTCGACGCCGGTCTGCAATTTTCGCGAGGCTAACGATTAGATCGAGATCGTCGATTTCCAAAAATGGAGACGCGCGACGAAATTTTCGACGATGCCAACGGCGATCTCGCCATTGGCGAACTGGAGAGCGCGGTCGAGAAATATCAGCGCTGCGTCGAGCTTGATCCTGCGTTTTTCGATGGCTGGCACGCGCTTGGCATGGCGCTGATGAAGCTCGGCCGTTTTTCGGAAGCGATCGAAGCCGGCAAAAAAGCGACCGAGCTTCGGCCTAACGATCAAATCGGCTGGACCAGTCTCTCGTTATTCTACAATCGCAACGGGGACATCAAAGAAGCCGAAGCCGCCGGGGCGAAAGCGAAGGTCCTTTCCTGGGGCGGCAAAATCGCGCAGGAGCGCGATTAAGTAACCAAACTCCAAGCTCCAAGCTTCAATATCTAAAAAGACCCACGCGGTTCTGTTTGAAATTTGGTGATTGGGTTTTCCCTGGAGTTTGGTTATTGGGATTTGGGATTTTGGACTCACCAAATGTTCACCCGCTTGTCGGCAGCGCGGACCATCGGGCTGTTGCTCGGAATGTTAAATGCCTTCGCGAACTCGGACAGATTCGAGAGCGGTCCGTCCACCCGGTAGCGCGCGGGTGAATGCGGATCGGTGTTCAAGCGCAGCTTTAGGTCTTCATCGCGCTGCTTCGATTTCCAGATTGTGGCGAATGACAAAAAGAAACGTTGCTCCGGAGTGAAGCCGTCAATTTTTTTCTTCCGCGCCGCCGGATTTTTATCGAGCGCTTTTTGCAACGCGGCATAGGCGAGTTTGACTCCGCCGATGTCGGCAATGTTTTCTCCTTGGGTGAGCTCGCCGTTAATGTGCATACCGGGCAGCGGCTCGTACTCCGCGTACTGCATCACGATCGCTTGGGAACGCTCTTTGAATTTCGCGGCTGATTCGGGCGACCACCAGTCGCGCAAATTTCCGGTCCCATCGTATTGCCGGCCCTGATCGTCGAAGCCGTGAGTCATTTCATGCCCGATGACGGCGCCGATCCCGCCGTAATTGACCGCGTCATCCGCTTTCGCATTAAAGAACGGTGGCTGCAAAATTCCAGCTGGGAAAACGATTTCGTTCATCGTGGGGTTGTAATACGCATTCACCGTCGGCGGCGTCATGCCCCATTCCGTCCGGTCGACCGGCTTGCCGATTTTCTTGAGGTCGCGATTGACCTCAAAGTTTTCTGCGCGCATCGCATTTAGGACGAATGGTCCCTTGTCGATCTTGAGCAGCGAATAATCGCGCCATTTATCCGGGTAACCGATCTTGACTTGAAAGGCGGCCAGCTTTTTCAGCGCTTCCTGCTTGGTCGGCTCATCCATCCATTCCAGCGTCTTGATTCGATCGCTCAGCGCTTCCTTCAGATTATTGATCAGCTCAAGGGCGCGCGCCTTTGCTTCCGGCGGGAAGTGGTCGGCTACGTAGAGTTTGCCGAGCGCTTCACCGATGGCCTCGTCGGTCGAAATGACAACGCGTTTCCAGCGCGGCTTGATTTGTTTCGTGCCGCGCAGAGTCGCGTCGTTGAAATTGAAATTTTCATTCACAAAATCCTTCGAGAGCTCGGAGGCGGCGGCGTTGATGAGATGCCAGCGCAAATAAGTTTTCCAATCGTCGATCGGGGTGTTCGCGAAAGTTGCATTGGCGGCTTTAAAGAAGTCCGGCTGATGAACATTGATGTCGCCCGGTTCGATCAGATTGATTTCTTTGAAGTAATCGGCCCAGTTCCAATCCGGCGTGAGCGCCTGCAGATCGGTCTGTGGCATTTTGTTGTAGTTTTTCTGCGGATCGCGCAATTCGACTTGCGTGCGCGAGGCTTGCGCCAGCGACGTTTCCAACGCGAGGATCTTTTTCGCATGATCGCTTGCGGTGTTGGCCGGCTCGCCGAGCAGCGTCAACATTTTCGCGACATGATCGACATATTGGTCGCGCAACTTCTTCGAAGCATCGTCCGTCTTCGTATAATAATCGCGGTCCGGCATGCCGAGTCCGCCCTGGACGCAGTTGGAAATCACCATCGTGCTGTTCTTGTCGTCCTGCCCGGAGCCGAACCCGAAGAATGCGCCCACGCCGAGCGTGTGCAAATGCGCGATTTCTTTGAGCACATCGTTGCGATCTTTCATCGCGTCGATGCGCTTGATCTCGTCGGCCAACGGCATGGAGCGCATGGCTTCGATCGTTTTCTCATCCATGCCGCTGCCGTAATAATCGCCGACCTTCTGCGTTTCCGGCGCGGTTTTTGGATCGGCATGCGACTTCGCCGCTTTCTCCGCAATCTCGTGCAGTGCGTCGTTGTTCTTCTCGATCAATTCGTTGAAGCTGCCCCAGCGCGAATATTCCGGTGGAATTTCCGTGCGTTTGATCCAGCCGCCGTCTGCGTACATAAAAAAATCGTCCTGCGGCTTGACCGACGTATCCATGTCCTTCGGATCAATCGCCGGCGGATTTTTCTCGATCTGCGGCTTCGTCTCACCAGTTCCTTGCGCGGATGTTTCAGGTATCGGCGGTGGCGGCGCTTGCTCGGTCGGAGGTTTACCCGGTTCGTGCACACCGGGCGCCGCGGAAGCGGTCCCGAACGGCGGAGATTTTTGCGGTTCCGATTGCGCGTGCACAATCGACGCACGGAAAAGGCAAACGAGAATAAACAGAGCGGGCTTGAGCATCCGCGAAGAAACGCCGAAAGCGTGCAGTTGTCCAACGCGCAAGATCGACAAGATCTTCCCGTGACGGCGGTCTTTTATCGCGCTGTAGCTCTTGGCGAAAGCGGATGACTGTCGAATCTTCCTCCGCGAAGGGCGGAGCCCAATGACCTCAATTTCTGTGGGTTACAGCAGCGGTCCTGGATTGACTCTCTTGGCGATATCCCTAGGCTGGGGCTCAACCACAAACCGAAAGGACTTATGAAAAAATACATTACCTATGCAATGACCGCCTTGTTCGCCACGATCGCTGTTTCGATCGCTGCGCCGGACAAAGCCGCGATGGAAGCGAAGGAAAAAGCGGCCTGGCAGGCTTTCAAGGACAAGAAGGCAGATGACTTTAAGAAGGTCGTCGCCGCCGACTTCCTCGGCGTTTATGCCGAAGGCATTTCCAACATGAAAAAGGAGATGGATGACATGCAAAAGTGGGACATGAAATCGTTTGCCATTAGCGATTACAACATCGTCTCTGCTGGAGCAGGCACGATGATGTCGAGTTACAAGGTCACCATCGAGGGGACGTATGATGGCAAGGACGCCTCTGGCACCTATAACGCCGGCTCCGTCTGGAGAATGAAGAAGGGCGAATGGCAGGCCATTTTCCACACGAACGTGAAACAGGAGGCAGCCGCCAAGCAGTAATCGACGCGGTCATTTGATCGGCATCTTCTGTAGCGGCGGTCTGTGACCGTCGATCTTCTCGAACAAAGGCCACCAAGGACACGACGGCAACGTGATGTTGCATCCAATTGTGTTCTTTGTGACCGTTGTGTCCTTGGTGCGAGACCTCTTGCGCTTTTGCGACTGAGTCTTATTCTGAAAACAAAGTGCGGGGGAGCCGGATGGCTGAGACGTCGTAGACGAACCCCTTGAACCTGATGCGGGTAATGCCGACGAAGGGAGCGAGGTCGACTTCAGCCATGCGTGATCCTGCGCATGGCTTTTGTTTTATTAACCGCGGATTACACGGATGAAAACGGATGAAGGCTCAGACGTTTCGGAAGATTCGGTTCATTCTGTCGAAAAATCTGGTTCGGACAGAATTAACAAAATGGACAAAATAAGTTCGAAGAAGGCTGGTAATTCAGATTCTGTGAATTCTGTAGATTCTGTCGAAAATAATGGCAGTGCGCCTCGCACTCTGCCGAATTCGAAGAAGATTTACGTAACCGGAAAGATACATGTCGATCTTCGCGCGCCGTTCCGCGAAATCGCGCTCGCGCCGACCAAAACGATGAGCGGCGAGATCGAAGTGAACGAACCTGTCCGGGTTTACGACACGAGCGGTCCGTGGGGCGATCCAAATGTAGATGTCGATGTTACGCGCGGTCTGCCGTCGCTGCGCGCGAAATGGATCCGAGACCGCGGCGATGTCGAAGAAATCGATGGGAGAGCCGTTCGTCCGCAGGACAACGGATATTTATCGGAGAAGCATGCTGCGGAGCGAAACGGTCAGAAGTCAGATGTCAGATTTCAGAGGTCAGCGAAGAACAAAGCGTTGCGGGCGAAGCTCGGCAAATGCGTGACGCAGTTAGCCTACGCGCGCCAAGGGATCATCACGCCGGAGATGGAATTTATCGCGATTCGCGAAAACGGAAAACTCTGGGGAGCACAGGCTGCCAGCCTGTCCAGCGAAGCTGCCAGCTTCGCTGCAAACGATTTAAGAAAACAACCTCCCGGCGAATCGTTCGGCGCGAATATTCCAGGCGAAATCACCCCAGAATTTGTGCGGGCAGAAGTCGCGCGCGGGCGGGCCATCATTCCGGCGAACATCAATCACCCGGAAAGCGAGCCGATGATCATCGGCCGCAATTTCCTGGTAAAGATCAACGCTAATATCGGCAACAGCGCCGTCGCGTCGTCGATCGAAGAAGAAGTCGAGAAGATGCGTTGGGCCACCAAATGGGGCGCCGACACCGTGATGGATCTTTCCACCGGCAAAAACATTCACGCCACCCGCGAATGGATCATTCGCAATTCGCCCGTGCTGATCGGCACCGTCCCGATTTATCAGGCGCTCGAAAAAGTCGGCGGCCGCGCTGAGGAA
>QHPX01000140.1 GCA_003219195.1 Verrucomicrobiota bacterium | reverse complement strand
TAACTCAGCCTTCCAATCTTCTTGCCCTTGAAAGCGTTTGCCGGTCACGTTTTTCGCTTCATCGGAAGCGAGAAAAAGAAATACATCAGTTACGTCGGCGGGATTCGCCCATTCGCCCGGATCCTCTTCCGGCTCCGCCGCGCGATGCATTGCCGTGTTCATGTTTCCCGGATCGACCCAATTGACGCGCACGCCGGTTTCTTCCAGCTCGGACGCCCACGTTTGCGACATGCCCTCGAGTCCAAACTTGGAAATGCCGTACGCGCCCCAGCCTGGGTAACCGACTGGCCCGCGTCGCTGGTGACGTTGATGATGGAGCCGCCGCGCTCGATCATCGCGGGCAATGCATTCTTAATGAGAAGAAATGGGCCGATCAAATTCGTGTCGATCACTTCGCGAAAATCTTCGGCCGGATAATCGAGCAGGCTCGGCATGGGCGACGGCCCGATGGTCGATGCGTTATTCACCAGCACGTCGAGATGACCTTTGAATTGCGCGAGTGTGGTCGCGACAATCCGCTCGATCTCGCGCGGTTTGCTCACGTCGGCTTCGATGACGAAGATGTCGATCTTAGGGGTGAGCTTGCGAACTTCATCGCGCACTTTATTGAGCTGATCGATGTGGCGTGCGACGAGCGAAAGCCCAGCGGCGCCTTCGCGCGCAAACCGCAGCGCCATCTCGCGCCCCAATCCCTGCGACGCGCCGGTGATCAGAATGTTTTTACCCGCCAGTTTGCTCATGGAAGAAATTATCGCACAAAGTTCTTGCCGTCGAGTTTGTTCATTCCGAAAACTTGATCCCAGCTTTTTGCACTTCGCGATAGGGCAACAGCCAGATCACCGACTCGTCATGAAGATCGACAACCTGGATGTGGTTGCCCCAAGGATCGTGAAAGTCGCAACGAAACGGCGGTTGAAGCTTTAATTTGTATTTGCCGGTGATTTTCTTGCGCACTTCCGCCAGCTGCTGTTCGTCGCGTACCATGATGCCGAAATGCCGCATCTTCGCCGGTTGCAATTTTTTCACTTCAAAAATGGCGAGGAATTGATGCTCGCCCAGCTTGAAAAAGGCGTCGCCTTCGCCACGGTCGAGTTTTTCGAGATTGAAAACATCCTGGTAAAAAGCGATCGCCTTTTTGATGTCGTCCACTTCGATGGCGACGTGATTGCAGCCGTAAACTTGTACGCTCATGGAATACATTAGCGTGCACAGCGAAAAATTGCAGGCCGCTTTGAGGCGGCCTCGCGGCTCCACTCGCGCGAATGTGTCAGACGCTACCGTGTCGCAAGCATTTCTCCCTGGGTAAACTCCACGAGAGTCGCCTCAACTTAATTTTCCACGCCATAATGCCAATTATTAGGCCAGGTTCTTGCTCCGTTCTGCCTGTATGGGTGAAGAATCGGTGCCTGAACAATTTGAAACACTGCTTCCACTGGCGGTGCAATGGGCGACTGAGGAGGAGGAACGGATTTTACGAGAAGGTGTGCCGCTGGCTGAAGATGAAGTTGTCGATGCAGTAGCGATCGGAGTCCGAAATCCCGAGCGTATTCGCCTTTTGCAAGTGGATGAAATCCCGGCACCGCGGCATTCAATCTTAAAAGCGGCGGCGGGAGCGATCCGATTTCTCACTCCCGCTCCACGAGCCTTGGCTCTGCGCCACGGCATCTTTATTCGCTCGGATTGCTGGCGGGATCGCTCGCTGATTGTGCATGAGCTCGCGCACACCGCGCAGTACGAGCGGCTCGGCGGAATTCTTCCATTCCTGCGCAAGTATCTTTTCGAGTGCTTGACGATTGGCTACGCCCATGCGCCCCTCGAACAGGAAGCGATTTCGATGGCAAACCGCGTCTGCGGTTCGCAAGCGTCATAGACCTTGCCGATCGCTTTCTTCCCATTGCGAACGGCAACGCATGCGTGATTCACGCGTAGGACGGCGAAAACTATTTCTTTCGATGACCGATCATTTCGGCTTTGATCGTGCGAGGATCGACGCGAGTCAGGTTTTTTTCCATTGTCGATGTTAACAGCGCGGTGTGCGGGATGTCGCAGAGGTGTTCGGCGATGAACCAAATCGGTTTTTGCGTTGTCATCCAGTTGAGATGATCGAAGCGGGCGAGATTCACTGGGCGCGAATAACGGCGCAGGGTGCGTTCCCAGCGCAAATTAAAATAGATATTGAAGTAGCTCATTGCCAGCTCGCGCAAGCTGCGGTAAACCGGTTCGCGATAACGGCAGCCGGTGAAATTAGATTTCGCAACTGCTCCCCAACTTTCTCGTACTTTGAAAATGGCGACCACGTGATCGGTGTCGCCTTCGGCTTCCAGATCGAAGATGAGCGGCGGAAATCCGAGGATGCGCAACGCGGCGGCGGCGAAGATTCCACCTTCGAGGCAGGAGGCTGTGCGATCATGCAAAACTTTTCGTGGCGAGCGCGCCGTGTAACTCAGGTTGTAGGGCAACTCGTCGACAAATCGCTGAATGCCGGCCGGCGTTTTCAACGCCCGCAATGCGCGCAGCTCTGATAGCGTGAAACCAAAGTCCGGCACGCTACATGTCGATTTTGCGTTCTGGGGCCGTGATTTGTTTAAGTGCATTACCTTGTTTGGAACTCGGGTGTCGATTTGACTTGAACTTCGATTTTGACTACGCGCTAGTTGTTTGTGCCCAAATACGTTATCGAGCGTGAGATTCCGAATGCCGGTAAGGTGAGTTGCAAGCGATCTCGCAGAAATCCTGCGGAGTGCTCCGAAATCTTGGTCCTCCGAAATAAAGTCTGTCATTGATCCGACAACGGCGGAGCGCTAGGCGAGCGCGACGCTTAGCCGGGAATTACAACCCGACTGGATGCCGCGCTTCAAAACCGGAAGGCATGCGAACGCTGGAATACCAAGCGGGTGCCCAGCGATCGTGCGCGGTAAGATATGGCGTGGTGTCGAGCCGCAGCCCTGCGATGATCGCGAAAGTGTGTCCGTCGCGCGCGTAAACGGTGATCCATTTGCCACGGCCGCGTGCACCGAAGCGGCGAAAATCGGTTGATCTCATCGGCGACTTGATCAGCCCCGCAGCTCCAAGCGCATATGAGACTGTGCCGGAGCAATCATAACCGCGATCGTTGAACGAGCGGTGCCCGCCGCCGTATCGATAAGGCTTGGAGCGGAGTTGATTGGCCGCCCAAATCGCCCGCTTTACCGCCAATGGCGCTCTTTCTGGCGCGGCCGCCTGGCCGCCCCAGCGAATGCGCGCGACGCTGCCCGGTACGGTCGGCCCGCGAGAAGGAAACTCAGCGGCGATCGTCGATGGAATGATGGCAAAAAGTGCTGCGCCAAATAAAACTTTCAGACGAATTGGATGCACAAGACGCTTTGGAAGCGTGTGATATGCCACATTGTTTGCCGGCGAAAAGAAAATTTTGCACGATACTCTTGGTCGCATCAGAGAATCGTTGATGCAGCCGGTCACGATTCTCGCAACGGCAAGGTGTCCTTTGCCGCCGCTACATCCTCATCGTTCCCACCCAACTAGCTCCGCCGAACTGCCGATCTCCGCAGCCAGTACAAGACCGATGCAACAACGAGCACGGCGGCCGTGACGGCAAACTCGCGCCGCGTCGCGTGCGCGAGAATCCAAAGAATCGCGACGATGGCGAGCGCGGGAACGATTTTCAAGCCTGGGAAATTGAAGGGCGGTCCGTCGGCGCGCACGTCGCGGCGGATCAAGGTCCAGCAGGCGGCGCAGCAAAGAAAATACATGAGCAACACGGCGACGTTCGAGAGCACGGCCAGCGCCTCGAATGTCGACGTTACCGAGAAGGCAAACGCGATTGCGGCATAGGTAACAATGGCTGTGTCGGGTGAGCGATAGCGCGGATGGACATGTGCGAACCAGGCTGGAATCACGCCGTCGCGGCCGAACGCGAACAGAATTCGCGGCGAGCTCAGAATATCGCTCGTTACAAAACCGAAGGCGGAGATCGTCGCGCCGGCGAGCAGAATGGTGCGGCCAAGGTTTCCAAGAAAACGCGCAGCTGCCTCTGCGAGCGGCGTGCTCGGATGGTTTGCCAGGTCGGTGCCGAGAGTTCCCTGCGCCACCAGCTGGATCATGATGTAAAGCACGGTCGTGATCGCGAGTGCGATATAGATGGCGCGCGGGACCGTGCGCGCGGGATTCTTGACCTCGCCGCTCGGAATGAGCCCGACTTCTACGCCGACGAACGCGAAAATTAAAAGCAGAACGCTGTCGCCCAGCGCTTTGCTCCCCGGCCAGCCCGACCACGCGATGTTCACTGGATGAATGAAAAATATTCCCGCCCCAACAAATAGCAGTAGAGGCAAAAGTTTCGCCAGCGTCACCGCGGTCACCGCTCCCGCGCCGGCGCGGACGCCGCGGACATTGATGACGACGAGTACGCCGTAAACCGAAAACATGACGACGACGCGAATGATCGGGTTGCCTAACAAGGGCACCACCCCCCCGATTGAATTCACAAGAACATTTACGACGCCGGCAACGGCAGTGATGGCCGTGATGCCGTAAAGCACCCCGGCGAGAAATCCGACGTAACGGCCAAACGCGACTTCGACATACGCATAAAGACCTCCGGTGAGCGAGACGCGGCTGCCAGCGACGGCAAAACAGGTCACAAACAGGACCATCGCGATGGCGCACGCGAGGAAAGCAAGCGGCGCCGCCGCGCCGAGTCCTTTGGCGACCAGCGCCGGCAAAACGAAAATGCCCGCGCCGATGGTGGAGTTGACGATGTTCGCCGTCAGCGCCGGAATGCCAATCGCGCGGACGAGTAGCGCTTCAGCGCGCTCTTCATTTTGCGTCAGCACGGGCGCATCGTGACTCATTCGTTAATCTGAGACAAGATCGACAATCGGTGAAGTTTTGCGTGCCGAACTTATTTTGGAAACCTTCTTGTTAGAACAGCGCGACTGCACTTGGACGCGGAACCTTCATCTCGCCGATACGAGTCGTTTCGTGGTAATCTTCAGCCATGTTGCGCGACGTGGCGCTTTTGGCTCTGATTGCCGTCACGACTGCGTCTGCGCAGGACAATGGGACGAAGCAGGAGCCCGATTCGTTCGACGTTGAGCCACCGCTTTTGGTTCCAAATCGCGCCGACGCTGCGCTGCCGGACACGACATCGTCGGAAGCGGGGACGCCAGATTTCGATCTTGCGAAGCTGGAGAAAGATTTTGAGCGCGCTAAGCGCAACGCGGACGGCGCGAAACATCTCTACAGAATCGGCGTCATTTCTCAGGTGGAACTCGAACAACGCGCCCTGCGCGTCGTCCGATTGGAAGCCGATCTTGCAAATTCGCGGCTCGAGCGGGCGAAGGAGCAAGCTGCCGCTGTGAGCTCGGTCATGGTCAACGGTCAAGCGGCCAACGACGAACGGACCAAAGCAGATTTGGCGCAGTTAACTCAAGCCGCCCAAGCCGCCGCGGCGAAACGGGAGCGCGCCGAGCTCAATGTGGCCGAGGCAAACCTCCATCGGCAACAGGAGCTTCTCGCCGTCGGCAGCGCCCGTAAATCCGATGTCGCTCGGGCCGAACAAAAGCTCGCCGAACTCAAAGCGCAGAAAAATTAAAAATCGGAATGGCGATAGCCTGTCGAGCCGATGAACTTCAATATCCTGCCGCCTGGCCGTCTTTGCGTGATTCGCTCGCGCCGACGTAAACGCGTTGGCCATTGTGCATCTCGACTTTGATGGCTTGGTAACCGCCGTAGCCGCCGACGTCGAAACGCACGTCGTGTCCGCGTTTGCGCAATTCGCGGACGGTTTCGTAGGGAATGCCGCTCTCGACCTCGACGTAGCCGCCGGACTCAGATAATTTCTCGCCGGTCGGTTCGTTATCGCCTTCGTGTTGCCAGCGCGAGGCGTCGCCGGCTTCCTGCACATTCAAACCGAAATCGATCTGGTTTGTGAGCACTTGCACGTGACCTTGTGGTTGCATGCCGCCGCCCATCACGCCGAACGCGAGCCACGGTTGTCGATCTTTCATGACGAATCCCGGAATGATGGTGTGAAACGGGCGTTTGCCCGGCCCGTACACGTTCGGGTGGCCCGGCTCGATCGAGAAAAGTTCGCCGCGGTCCTGAAACATAAATCCGAGCCCGGGCACGACAATGCCGCTGCCCATTCCGCGGTAATTGCTTTGAATAAGCGAAACCATGTTGCCTTTGTCGTCGGCTGTGCACAGGTAAACGGTGTCGCCTTGATCGAGCACCGGATTTCCGGCTTCAACTTTTTTTGCCGCGTGATTCGGATCAATCAACTTGCGACGCTCGGCCGCATATTCTTTCGAAAGCAAACTTTTCAGCGGAATTTTCGCGAACGCGGGATCGGCATAAAACTTCGCGCGATCGGCCCAAACGATTTTCTTTGCCTCGATCATCGTGTGCAACGTCTCGGGTGAATTGCGTTCCATTGTGCGTAGATCGAAACCTTCCAGAATGTTCAACATCTGCAGCGTGGCGATGCCCTGGCCGTTCGGCGGCAATTCGAACACGTCGTAGCCGCGATAATTGGTCGAGACCGGATCGACCCATGTGGATCCATGCCTTTCGAAATCGGCTTTGCGCAAGAATCCGCCGTTGGCCGACATGAAATTGTCGATCTTGTCCGCGATCTCACCTTTGTAAAAAGCGTCGCGACCCTCCTCGCCGATCAAGCGCAGTGTTTTTGCCAGCGCCGGATTCGTGAAGATGTCGCCTTTGGCCGGCGTGCGCCCTTTGCCATCGAGCGTGTAAGTTTCGAGAAACGCGCCGGGCAAACCTTTGTAGAGCCGCGGACCGAACGCCCAATAGTACGCGATTAGGTCCGTGACCGGAAAACCTTCCTCGGCGTAACGGATCGCGGGCGCGAGATCGTCACTGAATTTCAGTTTGCCGAATTTTTTGTGCAGCTCAGCCCATGCATCGACTGTTCCGGGCACGCTAATCGGCAACATTCCGGTCGGCGGAATCGTTTCGCGATGCAATTTCGCGAGCTCGGCTTTCATCTGCTCGTAGCTCAACCCGAGTGGCGAACGACCGCTGCCGTTGATTCCGTAAAGTTTATTTTCTTTCACACTGTAAACGATCGCGAACAGATCGCCGCCGATCCCGTTCGAGACCGGCTCCATCAAACCGAGCGTCGCGTTTGCGGCGATGGCGGCATCGACCGCGCTTCCGCCGCGCTTCAGTATATCGATCCCAACTTGCGTCGCCGCCGGCACGCTCGTGCAAACCATTCCGTGCTGCGCCACGACTTCTGAGCGCGTCGCAAAATTCTTTCCGGTGATACGATCAATTTGGGCCGACGAGAGATTGGCGACTAACAGAGTTGTCGCTGCCGCCAGGAATGACGCACGCATGGACGAACGTACGGTAGGGCGAGACTCTGTCGAGCCGACGAATTAATTCCACGGCTCCGCAGAGCGTCGCCCTACCGATTTAGATCGACAAGCTGCCCGCAATTTTGCAATCAAGTCCGCAGGGTTTTACGGCAACCGAACAAATCAAAACTTATGAACCCGAAAAGATTCTTCATCGCATTTATTGTCACGTTCGTTTTCATCTTCCTGTTTGGATTTCTCTGGTACGGGAAGTTCATGCAGGACATCCATAATGAAGTCCCGATGCTTTGGCGGACCGAAGCGGACTTTGGCAGTCACTTTCCGTGGCTGATTTTGGGGCATGTCGTGATGGCGTTCTTTCTCACTCTGCTCTACGCCCGCTTCGTCCCAGCCGGCGGCGCAGCCGCGGGCATTGTATTGGGAATCCTGGTGGCGTGCCTGTATATCGGCAACAACTTGGTCACATTCGCGGTGCAACCGCTGACGACGAAAATCCTCGGCGGCTGGATCGTCGGTAACTTGCTCGAGTTCGGGATCGCAGGCGCAATCGTGGGCGCGCTCTACAAGCCGAGCACGGCGGTGTAGATCGTGAGACGATTTTCCCTCGCCTTCCTCGCCGCGTTCGTTTTCATTTTTCTCTGGGGCTGGCTGTATAACGGCGTGCTCCTGAAAGATGTTTATGCGCAGACGCAAAGTCTCTGGCGCCCGCAAAATGAAACGATAAGCCTTTTCCATTGGATCATCATTGGCCAAGCGATCCTGGTTTTGGCGTTTGTGATGATCTATGCCAGTGGTTTCGCCGGTGGCGGTGTGGCCGCCGGAATACGGCTTGGAATTATGCTGGAGATTTTGGCGATCGGCGCGCGCATGATGATGTATGCGGTGCAGCCCCTCCCGGCCAAGCTCATCGTCTATTGGAGCGTCGGTGGCTTGATCGAGATGATCGTGACTGGCGCAATCGTGGGCGCGATTTACAAACCGACGACGTCGGCAGCGATTTAACGGGACCGGGCATTTGCAGGGGAATAAGCTTGCTCGCTAGAAAGCACAGGCTGCCAGCCTGTCCGTCTCGGCAGCTTGCCGAGACCTTTTGCGCAACTTCTGTTCACCTCGCAAAGTGTTGCAGGCAAGCTGTCGGCGACCGCGGACTGGCAACCCGCGCTCACCGGAATCCGCTAACGCCTGCTAGTTTCTGCATTGAAGGTTGAGTGTTGAACGTTGAACGTTCGCTGTTTCTGATGGATCGACAATTCGCCGAAACGCCCGCACAACTCGGTTATCGCATGCCGGCGGAATGGGAACCGCACGCGGCGACCTGGCTTTCCTGGCCGCGGCGCGAGGGAATCAGTTTCCCTGGTTCGTTTGATCGCGTGTTGCCTGCGCTGCGAGCGATGGTCGAAGTGCTCATCGAGTCCGAGCAAGTGTGCATCAATGTTTCAAACGGAGCGCACGAAGCCGAAGCGCGCGAAGTATTGTCCCGCAGTCGCGGGATCGATCTTGCCCGCGTCGCGTTTCATCGCATTCCAACCAACGAACCGTGGTGCCGCGATCACGGTCCTGTTTTTTTGGCGCGCAATGCCGATCCAAAATTGGCAGTTGTCGATTGGGATTATAACGCCTGGGGAAATAAATATCCGCCGTTCGATCTCGATGAAGTCGTCCCAAGGCGCATGGCCGAGCTTCTCGATCTGCCCGTTTTTTATCCGCGCATGATTTTGGAAGGCGGCTCGATCGACGTAAACGGCGCCGGCGCACTCCTCACGACCGAATCGTGTTTGTTAAACGAAAATCGAAACCCAAATCTATCGCGCGAGGAAATCGAAAAGCGGTTGCGCAATTTTCTTGGTGTCAGCGAGATTCTCTGGCTCGGCGAGGGAACGGAAGGCGACGATACTGACGGGCACATTGACAATCTCGCGCGCTTTGTTTCGGAACGAACCGTCGTCGCTGTCATCGACCAGGATCGCAGCAGTGCGAACTACCGACCGCTCCAGGAAAATCTGCGGCGACTGCGCGAAATGAAGATCGCCAATCGCAAGATCGACATCATCGAGCTGCCGGCGACTCGGCGAATCGTGCGCGAAGATCTCGTGCTGCCGGCAAGCTACGCCAACTTTTACATCGCAAATAGTTGCGTGCTTTGCCCGACATTTGCCGATCCCGCCGATCAAACCGCGTTGTCGATCTTGCAAAAGTGTTTTCCAAATCGCCGCGTCATCGGAATCGATTGTCGCGAATTAATCTGGGGCTTGGGCACATTTCACTGTCTTACTCAGCAGCAGCCGGCGGTTTGACACCTGTAGTCACATGTCTGTGGCACGTCCAAGCCGCGACGGCGCAAAGCGCCGTGGTTACAAGCCAGCGGAACGCGCGGGCTTGTAGCCACTTTTGAGGATCGCGTCGTGCAAATCGGGTGCGTGCGTTTTGCGCGCATCGAACGTCACGACGACCCGTTCGCGGGCGAGATCGACAGTCACATCTCGCACGCCATTAATCTTCATCAGCATCGGGCGCAACCTTCGCACGCATTGATCGCAATCCTCTCCCTCCGTTGCGATTTCGATCGTTTCGACAATGGCATGATCAGCGTGTTCGGGGTTATGCGGATCGCTCGGCTCCATCACTTATCTTACGTTCCTGGAAGTCGCGCTGGTTGTCTTTGGTCTGATGAGTTCAGTGTTCGACGTGCGCTGCGACTTCGCGCGCGATCGGTTCGAGCACGCGCCAGACATTTTCAGCGAGAATGCGGTGACCGGCCGCATTTGGATGGATGCCATCCGGCAAGTTCAACGACGGATCGCCGGCCACGCCCTCGAGCAGGTACGGGACGAGCGCGGCCTTATTTTTCGCGGCAAGCTCGCTGAACATATTGCCAAAGGCGAAGACATAATCATCGGCCGAAGAATTCGGAAGTTGCATTCCCGCGATGACAATGCGCGCATTCGGATTGCGCGCTTTCACTTTGTCGATGACCGCTTGCAGGTTATTTCGAATCTCATCAACCGTCGCGCCACGAAACGCGTCGTTGATTCCGAGCTCTAAAATGAAGATGTCGATCTTGCGTTTGAGGTGCGGCGGCAGTCGGCGCAATCCACCGTCGGTGGTGTCGCCGCTCGCGCTGGCGTTGATGACTTCGAATCTCAAACCCGCATCGCGCAATTTGTCGATGAGCAGCGCGGGATAGGCTTGGGTGCGTTTGAGTAGAAATCCGTCCGATAAGCTGTCGCCGAAAACAAAAATCGTTTTCATTCGTGGTAGATCGGGCCCGGCCGCGTGGCCGGATTGTGCGCACAAGAGCGACAATATCATTCCCAGGAATGCGCCACTTCGCCATTGCTTCACCCATTTACGCATTTATTTTCCCAGCCTCACTTGTTGCTGACGAAAGTGTGATCAGCAATTGCAAAACGAAGATCGAAATTCGCAAATACGATTATGGCTAACTACGCAATCAATGGCTTCGGTCGCATCGGGCGCAACGTGCTCCGCGCCATGTCGCAAAAACAGGTCGAGCGGGTGCGCGCAATCAATGATCTCACTGATACCAAAACGCTCGCGCACCTGCTCAAATGGGACTCGGTCCACGGGAAATTCGATGGCGAGATCGGCTATGACGAGGAAAACATCGTCGTGCGCAGGCACAAGATTAAGATCTTGAAAGAGCGCGACCCGGCGAACCTGCCCTGGGAAAAACTGGAGGTCGATGTTGTGCTCGAGTCGACCGGCTTTTTTACGAGCCGCGACAAGGCCGAGCTGCATTTGAGCAAAGCCGGCGCGAAACGCGTCCTCATTTCCGCGCCAGCAAAAAGTCCGGACGCGACGCTTTGCATGGGCATCAACGATGACATTTACGATCCGGCGAAGCACAGGATCGTTTCGAATGCCAGTTGCACGACCAATTGCCTTGCGCCGCTCGCGAAAGTTTTGCACGACAAGTTCGGCGTCGCGCACGGTTTCATGAGCACGATCCACAGTTACACGAATGATCAACGCATTCTCGATTTTCCTCACGAGGATTTGCGCCGCGCGCGTGCCGCAGCCGTCAGCATCATACCGTCGAGTACCGGCGCGGCCAAAGCGATCGGTGAAGTCATTCCGGAGCTGAAAGGCAAACTGAACGGCGGCGCGTTTCGCGTGCCGACCCCGGACGGTTCGGTCACGGATTTTACGGCCGTACTCGAGAAAGATGCCACCGCGGAGTCAGTCAATCAGGCATTCAAAGAAGCGGCGGCGGACAAAAGTTACAAAGGCGTGCTCGAATTCAGCGACGAGCCGCTGGTTTCACACGACATCATCGGCAATCCGCATTCGTGCATTTTCGACAGCAAATTGACGATCATGCTGGGCAATCGGTTTGTGAAAGTCGTCGGTTGGTATGACAACGAGTGGGGCTACAGCAATCGCTGCGTGGAAATGCTGGAACTGCTCAGCAAATAATCTGTCATCCCGAGTGAAACGAGGGACCTCCCATGACAAGAAGCGCTTACGATTTGCAATGGCACTTTCTGCGAAGCCAGCGCTTGGCGAATTCGGGTACCAGCGCGCGTTTGCGAGGCTCCTCGCTCCGCTCGGAATGACCGCGAGGTTATGAGCAAGCTTTCCCTTCGCGATCTCGATGTCCGCGGCAAACGCGTGCTGGTGCGGGTCGATTTCAACGTGCCGATCGAAGAACCCGACCGCAAGATCGACATCACGGACGACACGCGCATCCGCGAAAGTTTGCCGACAATCAATTATCTACGTGAGCGCGATGCCAAAACGATTTTGATGTCGCATTTCGGCCGGCCAAAAGGCAAGCGCGTGGAAAAATATTCGCTGCGACCAATCGGCGATCATTTGCATTCGCTTATCAATCATCCGGTCATTTTCAGCACCGACACGATTGGCGCCATTCCGGAGGGAATCATCGCGCACATGAACGCAGCTGACGTTGCCTTACTCGAGAATTTGCGCTTTCAACCGGGGGAAGAAGCGAACGATCCGAAATTCGCCGAAGCGCTCGCCAAACTGGGCGATGTTTATGTCAACGACGCCTTTGGCGCGGCGCATCGCGCGCATGCCAGCACGGCGGGCATCCCGAAATTCGTCGCGCACTCGGCCATGGGATTTTTGATGGAGAAAGAACTGAAATATCTCCACGAAGAACTCGACGAACCGGTCCAGCCTTTCGTTGTTATCATGGGCGGCGCAAAAGTTTCGGACAAAATCGGCGTGCTTAAAGCGCTCACGGAAAAAGCGAACACGATTTTGATCGGTGGCGCGATGGCGAACACGTTTTTCCAGGCCCAGGGAATTCCGATCGGGGCTAGCCGCGTCGAAGGCGACAAGCTCGATCTCGCAAACGACCTTGTCGATCTTGCAAGAAAACGCGGCGTTAAGTTTTTGTTGCCGGTCGATGTTTTGGAAGCGCAGGAAATTCGCGCGGGCGCGCCGGTCCGGAACACGAGCCGGCTGTCGCGGCAACACGGCATCAACAATGGCTGGCAGGCGGTCGATATCGGCAGCGCGACGATCGCGCTTTACCGGGAGGAAATCGCAAAGGCGAAAACGATTTTGTGGAACGGGCCGGTCGGGATTTTTGAAATTCCGGATTTCGCGGAAGGAACAATCGCGATCGCGGAAGCGCTCGCTCAATCTAGCGCGACCACCATCATCGGCGGCGGCGATTCCGTGACGGCGGTAAAACAGGCCGGGCTTGCCGACAAAATGACATTTATTTCCACCGGCGGCGGCGCTTCGCTGGAATTACTCGAAGGCAGGGAACTGCCGGGCGTCGCCGCGTTAACGGAGAAGACTTAGACAGAATTGACCGAATGATCAGAATAATTTTGGTCTTCTGTTTTATTTAGTTAACTCTGTTCACTCTGTCGAAAATCCGATGAGAAAGAAAATCGTCGCCGCTAATTGGAAGATGAACATGACCCAGGCCGAGGCGGCGCGATTTGTCGAGTCGTTGCTTCTTGAGCTCGGCGACATTGCCGATGTCGAAGTGGTCATCGTGCCGCCGTTCACGGCGATTGCGAAAGTAACGGAAGCACTCGGCAAATCGCAAAACATCAAGATCGGCGCGCAAAACATGCATTGGGAACGCAATGGCGCGTTTACCGGCGAAATCAGCGCCGCGCTTCTGCGCGATTTGTTCGTACGCTACGTCGTCCTCGGGCACAGCGAGCGTCGCACGTTATTTGGCGAGACCGACAAAATCGTAAACCGGAAGGTGCGCGCTGCGCATGAAGCGACGTTGCGCCCAATCGTTTGCGTCGGCGAGACGCTGGTCCAGCGCGACAAAGGCAGCGTCGAAAAGATATTGTCGATCCAACTGCACGGGAGTCTGGCTACTCTCGGCGCGAAAGAATTGCAGGAAACTGTGATCGCCTACGAACCGGTCTGGGCTATCGGCACCGGACGCAACGCCACTCCGGAACAGGCGCAGGAAGCGCACGCCTTCATTCGCCACACACTTCGCGAAATGTCCGACGAGACCACGGCTGAGCGCGTTCGTCTTCAATACGGGGGCAGCGTCAACCCGGAGAACGCCCGCGAATTGATGAGCCAGCCTGATATCGACGGCGCCTTGGTCGGCGGCGCCAGTCTCGATC
The DNA here is from genome assembly GCA_003219195.1 of Verrucomicrobiota bacterium. Lineage (GTDB taxonomy): Bacteria > Verrucomicrobiota > Verrucomicrobiia > Chthoniobacterales > UBA10450 > UBA10450. The sequence goes on along the minus strand of QHPX01000140.1, from coordinate 20,308 downwards.
CGCGCAGTTTCGCGCAAATTGTCCTGTCCGCGCGCGAAGAAGACAAGACGGCCGCGCCAAGCGCAACAGTCTGAGCCAGCCGTTGTAGCGGCCGCCGTCACTGGCGGCAGAATCTCGACTGCCGCTGAGGACAGCGGCAGCTACAACTATTTTTTGATCTCGAGATAAGTGCGGGATTGCACTTTGGTAGTGCCGGGTTGCAGCTCTTCCACGCGCATTTGCTTTAAGAACCAGCGATTGTCGATCTTTTGGGCGGAGACGACTTCGAAACGCTTGGCGAGCTGTCCATTCCAATCGTAACTTTCCATGCGCATGAGCGCGCCGCTCGTCTTGTCGATCCACAAAACAACGTTGGAGTATTGCGATTGCCGCGACGGCGCTCGCAATTGCAGCTTCCAGCAACTGCGTGTGCGCACATTTTCTTCGCCGGCGAGTTTCGCGTTTGGCCAGTAAAGAAATTTCAATGCCAGATCCTCGTAAGTAATGCCGGTGCCGCGGATCTTTTGATTGAGCTGCGATGCGGCGAAGTTTTCGGCGCCGGAGCCGGTCACAACGTCGAGGCGCGAGTTGTTTTCGCCCAGGCGCAACCGCAGGACCTGGTCGGGATTCGAAAACGCATACCGAATGATCGGTCCGGTTTGTGTGAGCCGGAATGGAATGACGATTTCATTCTCGCGCAACTGGCCTTGAAGATCGATCTGCTGGCGCGACTCCAACATCCGGGCCGAGTCGAGAATTTCCTTCGCCGAAGGAACCGGCTCTGCGAATGCAAATGGAGCAAGAGAAAGAGTTGAAGCGATGAAGAGTTGAAGAGTTGACGCGTTACGGAATCGACCGATGAGAAAACATTGCCGCTTCATCGCTTAAAAGCTTTATCGCTTGATCGCGGCAGTGTTTCAACGTTGCCGCAGCTTGCGCTGCTCCTTATCGTGGAATTCAAACAGGAATGGATCAGGCGATTTTTCATCTCATCAATGAACGCTGGACGAATCCGGGGCTCGATTTGTTCATGGCGGCGTTGAGCGACATTGAGATCTGGCAGCCGCTGCTCATCGTCATCGGGCTCGTTACCCTCGTCGTGGGCGGATTCAAGGTGCGCGCCTGCATTTTTTGTTTGCTCTTCTCCATCCTGATAGCGGACCAATTCACCGGCCTTTTGAAATCGGCGATAACGCTCTTCAAGAAACCGACGATCCGGTATTCCGATCAAACCGATCGCAACCGGTCGGGGCCGTCATTTCCGTCCGGGCATATGATGAACAATACGGCGGCGGCGGTCTGCTTGACGCTTTTTTATCGGCGGCGCGGCTGGCTTTATTGGATCGTGGCTGCGGCGATCGGTTACTCGCGAATTTATTTGGGCGGGCATTGGCCAAGCGACGTGATCGCGACGCTGTTCCTGGCCGCGGGCGAAACATTCCTCATTCTCGCGGCGCTCGAAGTAGTTTGGAGACGGGGAGCGCAAAAATGGGCGCCGGAAGTTTACGGACGGCATCCAAGTTTGATTGTCGATCCAACGCGATGAAAACGACGCGCGCGGTCTGGCTGTTCATTTTTGTGCTGACGCTGATTCGATTATCGATGTTGGCGGCGACCGATCTCGAATTCGACGAGGCGCATTACTGGATGTGGTCGGAACGGCTGGCGCCGGCTTATTTTAGCAAAGGGCCGGGGATCGCTTTCGTGATGCGCGCGAGCACCGCGATTTTCGGTGCCAATGAGTTCGGCGTGCGATTTTTCAGTCCAATCCTCGCGGCGGGAACGAGTCTGCTCTTGTTTTATTTCGCACGGCGATTGTTCAGCGCCAACGCCGGGATCTGGGCCGTGCTCGCGTTGAACGTTACTCCGATCTTCAACATCGGCGCGTTCCTTATGACGATCGATCCCTTGTCGATCTTTTTCTGGCTGGCGGCAATGTTCGCTTTCTGGCTCGCGCTCGAGCAAAGTCCGCGGTTTTCGTGGCATTGGCCGCTGACGGGATTGCTGATTGGGCTTGGATTTCTTTGCAAATATACGAACGCGCTCGAGCTCGCTTCAATCGTTCTCATCCTGGCGCTCGCTCCCCGGCTGCGGCATGAATTTGCGCGGCCCGGCCTCTACTTACTGCTTGGCGCTTTCGCTCTTTGCACCGTCCCGCCGATTCTCTGGAACGCGCAGCACGCCTGGATCACGCTGACGCACTTGCGCTCACGCGGCGGTCTCGAGCATGGCTTCGGTTTTCATCCGCTCGAGCTCCTCGCATTTCTTGGAGAACATTTTCTTTCCTACTCGCCGCTGCTGTTTTTCGCCCTGGCCTGGGGTGTGATCGGCAGCTGGCGGCGGCTGAATCAGCAATTCAAGGTGCTCTTTCTTTTTTGGTTCGGCTTACCGGTGTTTATTTTTTACTTTCTGCTTTCCTTGAACAAGGCGGCCGCGCCGAACTGGGACGCGCTGTCGATCCTGGGTTTCGGCCTGCTCGCAGTTTATTTCTGGCGGGACCGCGTCGAAGCGAGTCCGGCCCTGCGGTTTGGCACGGGTGCAGCGTTGCTACTCGGACTTTTAATGAGTATCGTGGCGCTCGACACGGATCTCATTCGCAGCGCGGGATTTCAGCTGTGGCGAAGTGATCCGAGCGATCGCATGCGCGGATGGAAATCCGCCACTCGCGCGGTCGAAAAAATTCGCGGCGATCTCGAAGCAAAATCCGGGGAGAAACTGTTTCTCATTGCTGATGCCCGGGATCGCGCGTCGGAGATTTCCTTTTATTTGCGCGACAAACGACCGGAAGGCCCCGGTCATCCGCCCGTTTACATCGTCGAGTCGCAGGACATGGTGAACCAATTTTCGTTTTGGCCGCGCTACGATCAATTTGTCGAAGCAGGGCCCGGCGTCCGGCGGCCGGAGGGCGAGGCTTACACGGAGGAGAATGGGATCAATCCATTCCTCGGGCGCAGCGCGCTTTTTATCTCGGATGGAGAAAAAGAACCCGCGCCGCACAATATCCGGATTGGTTTTCAATCGGCGGAACTGGTGGGCACGATTCAAGTACGCCGCTACGGGAAGTTGCTGCGCACATGGCAGGTTTTCCTCTGCCGGAATTATCGTACGCTGCCCCTGTAACGGAGATGACAGATTCACTCGCAGTCTCGGTGATCGTGCCGCTCTTTAATGAAGAAGAGAACATGTCGATCTTGCAGTCCGAGTTGCGTGCGGCGTTAGCGGGAGTCGATCATGAAATTATTTTCGTCGACGATGGATCGATCGATCGCACGGCCGAGCGAGTCGAAAAGGCTCCGAACGTTCGCGTAATTCGGTTTGCAAAAAATGGCGGCCAAAGCGCCGCGATCTATGCCGGGCTCCAGGCCGCGAACGGCGCGGTCGCTGTTCTGATCGATGGCGATCTGCAAAATGATCCGGTCGATATTCCGAGACTGCTCGCGGAAATTTCCCGCGGCGCCGACCTTGTCTGCGGTTATCGCGCGCGGCGCAAAGACACTCTCGTGAAACGCCTGACCAGCCGGATCGCTAATGCCGTTCGGAGCCGTTATACGAAAGACGGTGTGCGCGACACCGGGTGCACGCTGAAAGCGATGCGGCGCGAATGTGTCAGCGCGCTCGTGCCGTTCAAAGGCATGCACCGCTTTATTCCCGCGCTCATCAAGGCGGCGGGCTATCGCCTTGTCGAGATCCCAGTCGCGCACCGCCCCCGTCGCTTCGGTCAAAGCAAGTATGGCCTGGGCAACCGCGCCCTTCGCGCCACCATCGACATGTTCGGCGTGCGCTGGCTGCTCTCGCGGCGATTGAATTACAAAATCCGCGAATCGTAACGACGCCGGCTCGAGCGGAAAAGGCGCTTGTCAACCTAACCGCTCCCGCTAAGCTTGCCGTCCCCGTACGGGCAACCTCATGTCCCTGGCAAGTTTACTAACCGCCGAGCAAATTATTCCCGAGATGAAAGCGACCGAGCGTTGGCCGGCGATCGTGGAATTGATCGATCTGCTCGTGGGATTGGACAAAATCAAGACCGCCGATCGCGACAGCATTCTGGCCTCACTCAAGCAGCGCGAGGAAACGATGAGCACCGGCATCGGGTTTGGAATTGCGATTCCGCATTGCTCGTCCGATCGGCTTGAGGAAGTCGTCGCGGCGTTTGGAAGATCGACCGGCGGCATCGAATTCGATGCGCTTGATAATGCGCCGGTCAAATTTGTCGTCCTTTTTATCGTGCCGAAAAACCAATTTCAGACCCATCTGCGCACGCTCGCGTCGATCGCGAAGTTTTTGAATGATCGCGCCGTCCGCGAGAGTCTGGCCGCAGCCAAATCGAGCGAAGAAATTTTGTCGATCTTTCTCGACCGCTCGCAAAAACTGTAGCCGTGGCTTTCTGAGCGACGCGGTGCGCGCGAGATAATCACGACAGCGCCGCGTTTCGCAGAGCGAAACGACTAGAGCAGAGTGCCTCGCTTCACACCACGAAGCGGCTACAATCTCAGCGGCTTAAGAAAGAATGGAAACGTTTCAATCACTTCTCGAGAAGAAACTTTCTGAGGCACTCGCGAAAGCAGGCTTTCCCGGCACGGGTGACTTAACCCCGGCAACGGACGCGCGTTTCGGTGATTATCAAACCAATGCTGCGCTCGTCCTGGCCAAGCAGCGCGGTGAGAATCCGAAAACTGTCGCCGAAAAAATCCTCGCCCAGCTCGATGTCGGCGAGTGGTGCGAAACGCCCACCGTGGCCGGTGCCGGCTTTATCAATTTCAAATTGCGGGCTGATGCAATCGCGAAAAAAGCGTTCGAACTTTGCCATGACGAACGGCTTGGCGTCGCCAGGACAAGATCGACAAGGCGAATCGTGATCGATTTCGGATCGCCCAACGTGGCGAAGCCGATGCACGTCGGGCACATCCGCAGCACTGTGCTCGGCGATGCCCTCGCGCGGATTGCGCAATTTCTCGGTCACGAAGTCATCCGCGACAATCACATCGGCGATTGGGGGACGCAGTTCGGGATGGTGATTTACGGCTGGAAAAATTTGCTGGATCGACAATCCCTTACGCGCGATCCGATTGCCGAGTTGGTCCGCATTTACAAAGAGGCCAACCAAAGATCGACAATCGATCCGGCCGTGCGCGAGGCCTGCCGGCAGGAGCTGGTCAAGCTGCAATCGGGCGATCCGGAGAATTTGTCGATTTGGAAACAATGCGTCGATTTGTCGATTCAGGACTTTGAGAATACTTATGCGCTGCTCGACATTCATTACGACATCCAGCGCGGGGAAAGTTTTTATAACGATCGGCTGGCTGAAGTGGTTGATCGATTGCTCAAGTCGGGTCTCGCGGAAATAAGCGAAGGCGCGGTGTGCGTTTTCTTCCGCGATATTCCCGAGCTGGCGGACAAGCCCTGCATCATTCGCAAGCGCGACGGCGGTTTCAATTACGCCACCACCGACGTCGCGACGGTTGACTATCGCATCAACGATTTGAAAGCGGACACGATCTGGATTGTGACGGGTGCACCGCAGATTTTGCATTTCCGGCAGATTTTTGAAATCGCGCGTCGCGAAGGTTACAAAGCCGATTTTCGCCATATCACGCATGGCAGCATCCTGGGCGAAGACCGCAAGCTGATGAAAACGCGCTCGGGCGAGAATGTGCCATTGCGCGAATTACTCGATGAGGCGTGCAAACGCGCTCGCGCGATTGTCGATGAAAAGAATCCGGACTTGAGTGACGCGGAGAAGATCGACATCGCGCACAAAGTTGGAATTGGCGCCGTGAAGTACAGCGATCTCTCGCAGTACCGGATGACGGATTACGTTTTTTCGTGGGACCGAATGTTGTCCTTGCAGGGAAATACCGCGCCGTATTTGCAAAATGCCTGCGTCAGGGTTCGCTCGATCTTTCGCAAAGCGGGCGAGGGACGGCCTGAGATCGACAAGTCTGCCAGCCGGACGAACTCGTCCGGTGGCGAGTTGGTCCTTGCCGAAGCGGCCGAAATCAATCTCGCGAAACGTCTCTGCCAATTTGGGGAAGTCGTCCCGCAAATCCTGAACGATTTTCGCCCGAATATTCTGGCGAATTACTTATTCGAGCTGGCCAACAGCTTCCATGCCTTTTACGAAGCCTGCCCGGTTTTGAAATCGGAAGAGCCGGCGCGCAGCTCACGGCTGGCGTTGTGCGATCTGGCCGGGCGAATTTTGGAGCGCGGCCTCGATCTTCTCGGAATTAAAGCGCCGGAGAAAATGTAGAGGGGCGCAAGCGTCCCGCTTGCGAGCTGTTCGGTCACAAGCGAGACGCTTATGTTACTTTCTCTCGTCGTGAAGATCGAACATCCGCGCATCCCCAGTTGCACTTACCGGTTGCAATTTAACCGGCAGTTTACTTTTTTGCAGGCACGCGAACTCGTCCCCTATTTGCACGGGCTTGGCGTGAGCGACGCCTATTCATCGCCTTATTTTCAGGCGCGGGCAGAGAGTCTGCACGGCTACGAAATTAGCGACCACAACAAACTAAACGCCGCGATCGGTTCGCGCGAGGAGTACGACGGGTGGATCGCCGAGCTACACGGGCATGGAATGGGACAGCTGCTCGATTTCGTTCCCAACCATATGGGCATCGCCGAGCCGCTTAATCAATGGTGGATGGATGTGCTCGAAAATGGGCCTAGCTCGATGTACGCGCCGTACTTCGACATCGATTGGCATCCGCTCAAGTCGGACCTGCGCGGCAAAGTTCTGCTGCCGATTTTGAGCGATCAATACGGACGCGTGCTCGAGCGGGGCGAGCTCCAGGTCCACTTCGAAGAGGGCGCTTTTTATCTTTCCTACTACGATCGCAGGCTGCCGATCGCGCCCGGTACTTACCGGCACATTTTGGAGATCGCGCGGCAAAATCTGGCCAAATATAAGCAAGAGGGTTTTTATGCCGAATTCCAAAGCATCCTGACCGCGCTCGAATATCTGCCGAAGCGCACTGAGACCAATCCGCAGCGCGTCGCGGAGCGCGTTCGCGAGAAGGAAATCGTCAAGCGTCGGCTGGAACGTCGTTGCGAGGAGGCCCCGCAAGTCCAACAGGCGATCGAAAAAGCGATGCGGCAAATCAACGGGACACCGGGCGCCGCGCGCAGTTTTGACGCCCTTGATGAATTGCTCAACGCGCAATCGTACCGCCTGGCATTCTGGCGGGTGGCGGCGGAAGAAATTAACTATCGCCGGTTTTTCGATATCAACGATCTGGCGGCGATCCGGATGGAGTTGCCGGAGGTTTTTGAAGCGACGCACCAGTTAGTTCTCGATCTTGTCCGCGCCGGCGCGGTCACCGGATTACGCATCGATCATCCGGACGGTCTTTATTTGCCGCAGGAATATTTCGAAAAATTGCAGCGGCGTTGCGCGGAGGCCCTTGGGATCGCGTTGCCTCAGGATGGGCGCGCCATCTACATGGTCCTCGAGAAAATTCTTACCGGCAGCGAGACGCTCCCGAAAGATTGGCCGGTGCACGGCACAACTGGCTACGATTTCGCGAGCCAGGTGACTCAGTTGCTGGTCGATTCCTCCGCCGAAACTGCGGTGACTAAGACCTTTCATCGTTTCCTCGGGCACTCTTTGCAGTTCGGCCATCTCGTTTATGCGAAGAAGCTGCTCGTGATGCGATTGGCGCTGGCCAACGATGTCGATGTTCTCGGCAACATGGTCGACCGGCTGTCGGAGCAAAATCGCTGGTATCGCGATTTCACGCTCGAAGCGCTCGCCCGCGCCGTGCGCGAGACGATTGCCTGCTTTCCCGTTTATCGAACTTATCTCGCCCCAGGCCGGCCAGTGAGGGACGAGGATCGACAAGTAGTCGAGCGCGCTGTTGCCGCCGCCAAGCGCCGGAATCCGGTGATCGAAGAATCGGTCTTCAATTTTGTGCGCGATATATTGCTCTTCCGTTTTCCGGAAAATCTCGATGAGGAGGCGCGCGCCGCACACACCGACTTTGTCCTCAAGTTTCAGCAAGCCACGGGGCCGATCATGGCCAAGGGAGTCGAGGACACGGCGTTTTACATTTACAACCGGCTAGCGGCGTTAAACGAAGTCGGTGGGGAACCGCAGCAATTTGGGTTAAGCGTAGATGGGTTTCACCAGCGCAATCTGGATCGACAACGCGATTGGCCGGCGACACTGCTGGCGACTTCCACCCACGACACCAAGCGCAGCGAAGATGTGCGCGCGAGAATGATCGCCATTTCGGAAATGCCGGAGCTTTGGCGGCGCTCGTTGCCGCGCTGGCGCGTCGCCAACCGCCGCTGGAAACGCAGCGTCAATGATGCCGAAGCGCCGGACGCGAATGAGGAATATTTGTTGTATCAAACTTTAGTTGGGACCTGGCCAATGCAACCGTCGGGCGAACCGGAAGAGACCTCGACGCCGGAGTACGTTGAGCGCCTTCAGACCTACATGGCCAAAGCGCTGAATGAAGCGAAGATCAATACGAGCTGGATTCAGCCAAATGAAGAATGGCTCGCCGCGATGCGCGATTTTATCGCGAAGATTCTGGAAACGTCGCTCAAGGCTAAATTTTTCCCCAGTTTTCTTCCTGTAGCCAAAGAGATCGCGCGACTCGGCGCGATCAACTCGCTCGCGCAAACGCTGCTCAAACTGACTTCACCCGGCGTACCCGACATTTATCAAGGCAATGAGATTTGGGATTTTTCTCTGGTCGATCCCGACAATCGGCGTCCCGTCGATTACAAACGTCGCCGCGAAATGCTCGCGCAACTCGCGCAGACAAAGCCGCGGGAGCTTGTCGATCTTTGGCCGGACGGCCGGATCAAGATGTTTTTGACGCAGCGAGCGTTGCAATTTCGCCGCGAGCATGTCGATCTTTTCCGGCGCGGAGGTTATTTGCCGTTGAGGGCGAGCGGAACGTTTGCCGAGTGCTGCATCAGTTTCGCGCGAGAATTAAATGGCCAATGGGTCGTCGTGATTGCGCCGCGGCTTTCGTCGCGGATTGGTTTTCCGCCGGTCGGCGAAAAATGGAAAGATACGCTTGTCGATCTTCCGGAAGCGCTCGTGCTAGATAATGCGCGCGAAATTTTCACAGGCCGCCAGTTCCATCACGAAGGCCGGCGAATTTCGGCATCTGACGCGATGTCGATCTTACCGTTCGCGGTTTATACAAACGCGCTGTAGCGGCGGTCTATGACCGCCGAATAAGTGCAACGCTCATAGAGCGCCGCTACAATTATGGAGAACGCGCGCCGTGACGGCTAAGCTGCTTGCTAAGATCGACAATCCAATGTGAGAAGTTGCCGATGTTCGTGGCCAGATCGGCGCCGAAGCTCGCGAACGTGATGTGCGATGAAGCGAGCACGAGCATCACACTGAGCAGCATCAGGTTCATCAGATAAATCACGACAAGCGAGAAGAAGGTGCCGTGATCGCGCAAATCGCTTTGGCTCTTCGGGACCATCCAGCAGGTGAATGTGAAATGGAAGGCCCAGGTGATGCCGATCACGGCGTAAAGCAATCGGCCGTAGGGCTGCACGTTGAAAAATAAACTGGAAATTCCGTAAGCCGCGATCGCGAGGATGCTGTAGAGCGGGAAAAAATAGGGCGCGAGCGCGATCCAGAAATTACTGCGATTGGTCACGATGTGGCCGCCGTCACGCCCCACGCGAAACCGGCTGACGCTTCCGCCCATCAGCCAAACCCACAGCGCATGGGTCAGTTCATGTCCGAAAACGTAAAGAACGATCGGACGCGGCAAACCGAAGAATGCGATCAGCCAAAGCAGCGCGCCGAGCGAGAAGAACCAGAATTCTTCACCGGCCCAGAGTCGTTGTGCGACGGTCGCGCGCGCGAACGCCGTGAAAAATGTTTGCGCGAAAATCGCACAGAGAGGCAGAAGAAAAATCGCGACGATAAACTTTAAGCATTTTGTCGGCACGGTTAGCGGATTGTAAGCGGGACGCGATCGTGCGCTTGGTACAACGTAAGGCAAAACTTTGATACGACGGACCGGTTTGCGTCCGCGATGTCTTGTCGATCTTCGATTCGTCGCCGCCAAGTTGTGCACAACTTAGACAGGTGAGCGCGGATTTGGGAAAGACAATTTGAATTGGAGCGACGGCGCACAGCGACGTGGCTACGGTTCACGCCCGGCCCATGTAGGCGCCGGTGCGGGTGTCGATCTTGATCGTTTCCCCTTCTTTGATGAAGAGCGGAACGTTGATCGTTTTTCCGGTTTCGAGCACGGCTGGTTTTGTCACGTTGCTCGCAGTATCGCCGCGCACGCCTTCCGCTGACTCGATAATTTTAAGGTTCACGGACGCAGGCAATTCAACCTGCACGGGCTTGCCTTCAGCCTGGAGAACCTGAACCGAAAGATTTTCGACGAGATAATCTTTGGCATCGCCAAGCAGACTCTCCTGTAAAGTGATCGTCTCGTAGGTCTCCGGATCCATGAAATGAAATCCGTTGCGGTCTTTGTAACTGAACTCGAGCATCTGACGGTTGATGTCTACCAATTCCACTTTGTCGGTCGAGCCAAAGCGAACATCGGCGCTCTTGCCGGTGTTGATGTAACGGATGATTGCCTGGACAAAGGCGCGCAAATTTCCCGGCGTACGGTGATGCACTTCGAGCACGATGGCGGTGTTGCCATTGTACTTAATCGCCATTCCTTTGCGGAGATCGTTGGCTGCGGCCATCTGGAGAGAAAGGTGAAAGGAGAAGTTAGAAAGTAGAAATAAAAGTGAGCGGCGACGTTTGCACGCCCCGGTCATCAAAGCAACTTGAGCCGCGTCAAATCTTGCGAATCGACAATGCCGACAGGCACTTTGTTGTCATCGACCACGACGAGGTCGTCGATGCGGTGGCGCTCGAGCAAGTTCAGAACTTCGACCGCCAGCTTGTCTTTGTGCACGGTCACGGGATTGAGCGTCATCAAATCGGCCACCAGGCGTTCGCCGATTCTCGAGTCCGACTGAAAATTTCTCGCAAAATCGCCGTGCGTAAAAATGCCGAGTAATTGTCGATCTTCGCCTGCCACAACGGCGGCGCCGGCGCGGACGCTGGTCATTGCCTTTAATACTTCGCGAATCGGCGTATCGGGCGAGACGAGCGCCATCGATTCCCGCGGCCGCATGATTTGATGGACGCGCACGAGAAGGCTGCGCCCGATCATGCCTCCGGGATGAAATTTTGCGAAATCCTCCTTATTGAACCCGCGCGCCTCGAGCAAAACCATGGCCAGCGCGTCGCCCAGCGCGAGCATGACCGTCGTGCTCGAGGTCGGCGCGAGATTGAGCGGACAGGCTTCCTGTTCGATGTTCACGTCGAGAAAAACATGCGCGTTTTTCGCAAGGGTTGATTTTGGATCGCCGCAAACCGCGATGATTTTTACCTGAAAACGCGCGATTGCCGGCAGGATGCGCAAAAGTTCCTCGGTCTCGCCGCTCCCGCTCAGGGCCAGGACGACATCGCCGTCGGCCACCATCCCGAGATCGCCGTGCAATGCGTTTAACGAATCGAGCACGACAGCGGGTGAGCCGGTGCTGGTAAGCGTGGATGCGATCTTACTGCCGATGTGTCCCGATTTGCCCACACCGACGACCACAACTTTACCTCGCGCATCGACCGCCGCTTTGATTAACTGGACGGCGTGAGAGAAATTTTCACTCAAGCGATCGCGCAAGCGCTGGAGCTCGAAGATCTCGATTTCCAGGACACGTGCGGCCTTTTCAAGGTAGTCCATCGAATCATATATAGTGAGCCGAGGCGTTGTAACCGGCAAGAACTTGCGCGCCCCGACTCGAAGGGAGCATTATGAAAACTTATCTGGCCTTTGGTTTGTTAATTATGACGGCGATCGCTGCCATGGCGGCGCCCCAAACTTTGACCGCGCCGATTAGGACTAGGACGGTCAGGAAACCGGCCCCGCCTCCGCCGATCTACCGGGAAAACGTTCAGGGCGTCGTTCCCCGTGCCGTCCGCGGGGGCAATCCGCTCCAAATGCTCAACCCGCGAGCGCCCGCCAAATATGGCACGGCGGAGCAAAGCGTTGTCATCGATCCAGAAACAGGAAAGTGGAAGGGTATTAAGCTTTTCGAAATCATTTTTTAAAAAGATTTGAAGTTCGACGTTGGGAGTTGAGCGTTCGGCGTTGAATTCTAATGCTGATTCGCATCCGGTCGTCGCCTGTTATTGCGCGACGTTTCTCAAACCGGAGATGCTGCACATCTACCGGCAGATCACCGCGCTCCAGCGCGTGCGGCCCTTCGTCATCGCGCAGAAGCGCGAGAACGCCGCCCAGTTTCCATTTGATAAGATCGAGATCGTTGCGAAAGCGCCGACTCATTTTCTGCGGAGGTTTTGGTTTCGACAACTGCACGATAAACCGTGGCAAATCTCGGCGAGCGAACGGCACGGGTTGCTCGCGGCTCTCGAGCGCGCCAACGCGCAGCTTCTGCACATTTTTTTCGGCCATATCGCCGTGCACCTTCTGCCGCTGATTCAGGCCTGGCCAAAGCCATCGATCGTTTCATTTCACGGCGCGGATGTTTTGGTCGACATGGACAAACCGGCCTATCGCAAAGCAACGAAAGAAATGCTCGCCGCGGTCGAGCGCGTGTTGGTGCGCTCAGAATCGCTGCGCCGTGCCGTTGTCGACCTTGGCTGCGACGAACATAAGATCGACATCGTGCGCACTGGAATCCCGTTGTGGGAATTTCCATTTCGTGAGCGCGGTTTCCCGCCCCGCGGTCGCCGGGACGAATGGCGGTTTGTCCAAGCCTGTCGTTTGATCGAGAAGAAAGGTCTGCCCACAAGTTTGCGCGCGTTCGCCAAATTCGCCGCGCTTTATCCAAAATCGACAATTACCATCGCCGGCGAAGGACCGCTTCTGCGCGAGCTTCAGGAATTGGCGCGCGAACTTAAGATTGGTGGGCGCGTCTCGTTTACCGGCTTTATTTCACAGGAAAAATTGCGGGAGATTTTTTATGCGTCACACATTTTCCTTCACCCGAGCGAAACTGGTCGGGACGGAAACCAGGAAGGCGTTCCAAATTCCATGCTGGAAGCAATGGCGAGCGGATTGCCTGTTTTCGCGACGCAGCATGGCGGGATTCCGGAAGCGATTGAGCATGGCGTGAGCGGGGTTCTTGTTCCGGAGCGCGATCACGAAGCACTCGCGCGCGCCTTGCTCGACGCGGCGCAAGATCGACATCTTCTTTCGCGGCTCGCGCACGAAGGTGCGGCTGCCGTCGCGGCAAAATTTGATCAACGCGCGCAGGTTAGAAGACTCGAGGAGATTTACCTCAAACAGTTGTAGAGGCGCTTGTGCCAAGCGCCTTTCTTTTTCGTTTCGGCGGTTGACACAACCGCCGCTACAACGCGATTCGCGCGAAGAATTCAGCAAGTTGCTCTCGCACAGCCCGAAATGAAATTCTCTCCAACGCGCGCCCTTGCGATTCGGCCACGACCGCGCCGCGGGAATCGACGTTGTTCAACAACTCCTGCGCGATGGAAGTGATTTCGTCGATCGTGCGTCCTTCGCCGCAGGTTCTTGGAAACGCGATTCGTTCAATCGCGCCGTCGCCGCCCGCGCAAACCATCCGGCAAAGAAGCGCGTCACCCGCGACCTGTCCCGGCACTCGGCTACGGTCGAGTTGTAAAACGATTTTATGTTTCGCGACTTCGCGCAAATAATCCGCGTACGGTTTTCGCTTCTCAATCAGCCGCAATTTTCCATCGGGAAATTTTAATTCGGAAAACAATCGTCCGGGTCTGCGTCCATCCAGATTGACGACGCTGGCCGGCTCGCCGGACGCCTCGCAAAGCTGTCGCGCCACCAGCAGTGCCGCGAAGTGATTGCGCGACGGCACATCCCATTCGCGGGTGCCGACAAAAATTCCCGATTGCTGGTCGGGCGGCACGGAAAAATTCCATTGTCGATCTTCCAGCGGATAGGGCGGGGGAATAAAAGCGACCGTGGCCGGATCGCGTTTCCCGCGAGCGCCTCGATAGATTTCCGCGGCCTCCGGGGTCGTCGCGATGCAGCCATCGGCTTGCGCGACGATCTTCATAAAGCGCGCCAACTTTGCCGGAATGCACAATTGCTGCGCGATTTGATGCAGCCCCGTCTCTTTTAAGGATACGGCGACCGTCTGCCCGTGCTTTTTCAGTTCGCCAAGTGCGCGTTCTGAAGATCGAAAATCGCCGCGCAACAGAAGAAGGACCGGCGTTTCCTCCATGATCGCGCGCTGCGTGTCCTGGTGAAAAGAGCCGCGTGCGCAGGCAGCGTAACCGTGGAAGTTGACGGGCGGATGCCTTTGTTCGACCGGGCCGGCACCGTCTCGAAAATGTTGTTCCGGGTCGCGTCCGCCCGGATTAAGAACGGTCAAACGAAAGTCATCTGCGGCGCGCGACGCCATGTTAGTCGCCCAGATCGGTCCCGGGAGGCGGCGTCGCGGCCTTCAAGAGCGAGTCGTCAGGCACTTCATCCAATGGCCCGACCGGCTGCGCGCGTCGGATTTCGACAGGTTTCTCATCCTGCGGCTCGACCGGGATCGCTTTCAAAATCGGTTTACCATCGTCGGTAGTCTTATTCTCGGTCTTTGCGGCCGCTTCTTTCTGCGGTGCTTCTTTTTGGACCGCTTCTTTTTCCGCGACTTCGTCTGCTTTTACCGGCGGTTTCGTGGAGTTGTAAGGATCTTTGTCCGCGAGCAGGGCGGGGCTTTTCACGATGACCGGCTGCACATCCTTCACGTCAACCGCGGCCGTCGCGCGGGGAAATTCGCTTTCGGGCAATTCGCGCACCAGACGCGCGCCCGCTTCGCCATGAACATTGCACAACTGCGTCGGCTTTTGTTTTTCGGTCGCGATCTCCATATAGGTCGTGCGTTTCTGAACCGACTCGCCGCTCGCACTTTTGACCGCGTCATAACATTTGTCCGTCGCGAGCAAACCGGACCGGGAACAAATCTCGATCTTCTTCAGCGTGGATGGCTGCGGAATTTCTTTCGCCGGGTAACGCGCAGCCGAAGCGTTCATGACATCGACCCACACCGGCAGCGCCAGCTCGCGACCGAACGCGCCGCGATAAATCTTTTGCGGCTTATCGAACCCGGCCCAGACCGCGCAAGTCAACGCGCTGTCGTATCCGGCAAAAAGCGCGTCGGTAAAATCGTAAGCGGTGCCGGTCTTTCCGGCCGCTGGAATTTTTTTCAAACCAAATTGCGAGTGCGCCGCTTTTCCTGTTCCGGATTCGAGCGCGTCGACCAGGCAGGAATGAACTTCGTAGGCGGTTTCTTTCTTTATGACATTTTGCCTGTTGGCGTGCTCCCGTTGCGCGTGCCAGACCGTGCCGTCCTTTTCTTCGATGCGTTCCAAAATGTGCGGCGCAATTGGGCGCCAGCCGCCATTCGGGAAAATGGTGTAGCCAAGCGCCAGCTCGGCGAGCGTGATCTCGCTGCTGCCTAAAAACGTGGCGGGATACGGACGCAGTTCGGAACGAATGCCAGCGGTGCGGCAAAGTTGCATGACCTTGTCGAGTCCGGCGTCCATGCCGATCCGAACGGTGGCGCCGTTTTTCGATCTGGCGAGCGCCTGCCGCGCCGTGATCGCGCCTTCGTAGCGATTCTCTTCGCTCTCCGGTCCCCACTCGCCCAAAATGCCGGTCGTTCCGCCGATCATGACGGCGCGATTATCGAGCGCGGAATCTTCCACGACCGTTCCCGGATACATTTCTCCTTCTTCAAAGGCCGCCGCGTAAACGAACGGCTTCATTGCCGTGCCGGCCGGCCGCTTCGCCTGCAAGGCGCGATCGTATTGGTTGTGCTCGAAATCGCGTCCGCCCACGAGCACGAGAATTCCACCGCTCTGATTGTCGAGCGCGATGACCGCGCCCTGCAAATATTCCGGCGCCGGCAAGATCGACATCGTGTTGTTCGATTTCGCCTTCTTAAAATCCACGGCGTAATCGGCGTAGGTCTGATGATCGTAACCGGCAGATCCTTCCGCCTTCTCCAAATTCTTGCGCAGCGAATCCTCCGCCACCTTTTGCAGATCGGCATCAATCGTCGTGTGAATGCGAAATCCTTCGTTCATGGCACGGTCCCAACCGACGGCTTCGATCACTTTCTGGCGGATGTAATCGACCGCGTAAGTTTGGCCCTGCGCGTTTTGCCGGTTCCCGATGACGATATCTTCGCCTTGCGCCCCGGCGTATTTCGCGTTGTCGATCAAAGCGAGATCGCGCATGCGACTGAGCACGTAATTGCGCGCGTCCCGTGACGCCGCTCGATCGCTCCACGGCGACAATCGATTTGGGCTTTTGATCAAACCGGCGAGCGTGGCGCATTCCGCCAGCGACATGTCACGGGCCGGTTTGCCGAAATAACCGCGCGCCGCCGCTTCCGCTCCGTAAAGCCCGCCGCCGAAATAAATCCGATTCAAATAGAGCTCCATGATCTTCTGTTTGCCGAAATTCTCCTCAATCCGGCGCGCCAGAAAAATTTCGAGCAGCTTGCGGCGGAATGTTTTTTCCTTGAGCGAAAAACTGTTGCGCGCGAGTTGCTGCGTAATTGTGCTCGCACCCTGCCGCACCTGGCCGGCGGCCAAATTTTTCAGCGCCGCGCGAAGGATGCCGAACAAATCGTAGCCGCTGTGCCGATAAAACTTCGCGTCTTCAACGGCGACGACGGCATTGACCAGGTCGCGCGGCAACTGGTCGTAAGGCACCGTCTCGCGGTTTTCGACGTAGATTTGCCCAAAGATCTTCCCGTTGCGATCGAGAATCACACTGGCCGATTCCATTTGTTCGAGTTTGCTCAGGTCGAAAGTCGCGGCCCGGCTTTTGACATCGGAGACAAGGATCAAGACGTAGATTGCGAAAACGCTGAGAAACAGCGCCCCAATAGCGATCGGGACGTAGAATTGCGGGGTGACGTACCACGGGCGCCGGAAACGGTAGCCCGGCGGCGGCCGCAAATATTGCGTCTCAGTCTTGAGATGGCGAAACGGAGGCAAGGTCGCGCAATTTACGGGGCAAACGCCGAACGCTCAACGCCGAACATCGAACGTTGAATTCAGAGCGTCACCTTTTCCGGTATTGGACGTTGAGCGCCTGCCACGCCGACGCGTTGCGAAGGCGGGTTGGACCCATTCGGCTTGCGCTCAGGGCAGGCTGTTGGACGTTTTCCGGTTGCAGACGGAACTCGTAGAATTAATCCGTGCAGAAATCGCGAAGCGCGGTCAGGTCTCGTTTGCCTGGTTCATGGAGCAGGCGCTTTATCTTTGCCAGCACGGGTATTACTCGAGCGGCCGAGCGTCAATCGGCCGCCGCGGCGATTACTTCACGAGCGTAAGTGTCGGCCCGCTCTTCGGGCAATTGCTGGCCGCGCAATTCGTGCAGGTTTGGCAGCGGCTCGGCCAGATCGACAATTTCATCATCGCCGAACAAGGCGCGCAGGACGGCGACTACGCCCGCGATGTGCTCGGAGCGATCCGCAACCTCCAGCCGGCATTTTTCGAAGCCTTGCGCTATCGGATCGTCGAACCGTTTCCCGTTTTGCAAGATCGACAATTGCAAACGCTGGAAAAGTTCGCAGATCGCGTGGAGTGGCGAAGATCGCCGCCCGATCTCGAACCGTTCACCGGGATCCATTTTTCTAACGAACTACTCGACGCCATGCCGGTGCACCTGCTGGTGTCGACCGGTGATGGTTGGCGCGAGAAATTTGTCGCTCTTGAAGGCGACAAATTTGTTTTTGCCAATCAACCAATTGTCGATCCGGCGCTGCAAGCATTCGTAAAGAAATTGCCCACGCGTCCCGCCGGTTACGAAACTGAAGTCAATCTCGTGGCGCTGGATTGGATCGACCATGTCGCTGCGAAATTGGAGCGCGGTCATGTGCTCGCGTTCGACTACGGATTTTCCCGCGATGAATTTTATGCGGCGTATCGGACGACCGGGACGCTCCAAATCCGGGAAAAGCACCGACAGCTTTCTTCGCCGTTCGAGCAAATCGGCCACGCTGACATTACTGCGCACGTCAATTGGACCGATCTCGCGGAACGCGCGGAATCGCACGGTCTGCGCATCGCCGGATTCACGGATCAGCATCACTTCATAACCGGAATAATTTCGGAAATGCCGGAGCTGTCGGAAGAACCAAAAGACAAGCGTGCGCTCCAAACACTGCTCCATCCGGAAATGCTCGGCCGCGCTTTTCAGGTTCTCGCGCTCACGAGAGGAGCCGGTCCTGGCGCTCCGTTGAGCGGCTTCAAGTTCGCCCGCGACCCGCGGGCCGCGCTCGGCATTTGAAATTGCGATCTGAAAACATCGCTTCGCCAACAAGGTTGTAGCGGCGGTCTACTTGTCGCGCCCTAGTCGCGCGTAGGCGGATGACCGCCGATTTAAACGAATTTCGGCGCTGGCAGAGCGCCGCTACAGTTTTCCTCTGGAAAAATCGGCAACATTGCCTGACATTGCTGACCCGAGGTTTTCCAGTTTTGCCAGAAAATACTTCAACTCCTGTTGTGACCGAGGCGGATGCTGCGGGCGGCGGCGCTCCAAGCGCCAGTCCGGCTCCTACGACCAGTCCGGCGTCTACCGCCACTCCGGCCCCTACGGCCAGTCCGGCATCGGACCGCGCTGATTTGCGCCCTGAAAATATTCAGGACGCCGTCATCCGTCTGGCCGGCAATTCGCAGGACGGAATTCAAACCGCCGGCGCGTTTCTCGCGCGGCTGGCCGGGCGCAGCGACCAGGACGTCATGACTTACATGACGATCCCGGCCACCATCTCCGGCGGCCCGTCGATCTTTCAGGTCCGGATCGGTTCCGGCGAAGTACTCTCGGCTGGCGATGAAGCCGACTTTCTCGTCGCGTTTTATCAGCACAGTTACCAGGACCACCTCGACTTCCTGAAAGAAGGCGGCGTACTCCTTTACGATTCGGACAACGTCGAGCCGAACCTTGACGATAAACGTTTCGTTTACGTTGGCGTGCCCATCACCGGCCTGACGGTGGAAGCCCTCGGCGGGACGGCCAAAGACAAGGGCAAAAACATTTTTGTCCTCGGCTTGATCTCAAAAATTTTCAGCCTCGATGTCGAGAAGCTGAAAAAACTGATCAGCGAAAAATTTGCCGGGAAAGACGAGAGCATCGTCAACACAGCGCTGATGGCGTTCCAGGCCGGTTACGCCTATCCGGTCGGCAAAGTCCTGACCCACCAATATCAATTCGAGAAGATCGAGAAACCCGGCGGACGCGCGCAGATCACGATGGATGGCAACCAGGCGCTCGCTTACGGATTGATTGCCGCCGGTGTGCGTTACGGCGCCGGTTATCCGATCACGCCGTGGTCGTCGATCATGGAAGTGTTGCGACGCGAGTTCCCGAAGTACGGCGGAATCTTTGTCCAGGCCGAAGACGAGCTCGGCGCAGTGTCATTGGCGCTCGGCTTTTCGTATTCCGGATATCTCGCGGTCACCGGCAGTGCCGGCCCGGGTATTTCACTGAAGAGTGAAGCGATCGGATGGGCGTCGATGGCCGAGATTCCGCTCATCGTTTGTAACATCCAACGCGGCGGCCCGAGCACCGGATTGCCGACAAATGTCGAGCAAAGCGATCTACATCAGGCGATCTACGGCAGTCATGGTGATAGTCCGCGCGTCGTGCTCGCCGCAGCGAGCGTGGAAGATTGTTTCTACATCGCGATCGAAGCTGGGCGGATCGCGCGCAAATACAGCACGCCCGTTTTTATTTTGAGCGACACCTCGCTCGCCACCCGCATCGAGGCGTTCGACGAACCCGACCTTTCCAAGTTGATGGTCGACCCGAAACCGGATCTCACTCCGCGCGAAGGCGGGTTCAAACCGTACGATCTCGAGCGCATCACCCACCACGTCCCGCCGGGAACGCCCATGCTCGACGGGAAATATCCGCTCGTCACCGGACTCGAACACGATGAGATGGGCCATCCAACCGGCAGCCCGAAGTTGCACATGGCGATGACGGCGAAGCGGCGCAAGAAATTGCAAAAGCTCGCCGAAGAAATTCCGGTGCCGGAAGTTTATGGCGATCAAAAGGGCGACACGCTGCTTGTCGGGTGGGGATCGACTTACGGCCCGATCCACGACGCGGTAAAAATGGGGCGCGAGCACGGCGAAAAAATCGGCGCGCTCCATTTGCGCCACCTTCATCCGCTGCCGAACGGTCTCGAGAAAATCTTCGCCAATTTCAAGCGCATCGTCACCGTGGAGATGAACGACCAGGGCATTTACGGGTTTGGTCAGCTCGCCATCATTTTACGCGCCCGCTATTGCGAACCAAAGGTCGAA
>QHPX01000012.1 GCA_003219195.1 Verrucomicrobiota bacterium | reverse complement strand
TACGACATCGGCCCTGAACAGTATTGTTTCGTACCAACAAGAGAATTCGGAGCGCAGCGCACCGAGCAGACTGTGGTTCCGGCCGAACGCAACGTCACAATCGTCGATCAGACGACTAACGTGACCAACATTACTTACAACAACACCACTGTTGTGAATGACGGCCCCAGTTACGACGAACTCCGCACGCGAACTCAGCAGCCGATCGAACGGCTCCGGCTCGAGCGCAATGTGTCAGTAAATGTCGAGACAGAGAACCTGCGCCCGGTTGTCCGGGGAGAAATCGTGGAAATGCCGGCACCCGTGATCGCGCGAACGCAGGCGGTCGAGCGCCCGCGCAACGTCAAGGAAACAGTGACGCAGACGCTTGTCGATCATGGCTGGGAAACAATGGCCGATCATCAGGCGGCCGAGAAAGTCCGCGCCAAAATGAGGGCCGAATCAACGCCGCCGCCAAACGCGCCGCCGGAAACCTTTGTCAAACCGACGCAGCCCGCCGCGCAAATCGGCGTTATTTCTCCATCCATGGCCATAAGCGTCTCGCCAACTCCAAGATCGACATCTACGTCTGCGCCCACATCCGTTGCCGCTTCACCGGTGGAAGCGCCGAGTTCGACTCGGCCGGCGCAGCCGAAACAAACCACTCCAGTGAAGTTGACTCAAACTCCGCGACCGACGGTTGCGATAACGCCGGCTGCAACGCCATTCCGTCGCGAGCCACCAAAACTCAGTCCCAAGCCGACCGCGTCAGTGAGCGCGATACCGCCAGTCGCGGCCACCCCAACTGCGCGCGAAATAGCGACTGCGCCTCCGCAAACGACCTTCACACCACGGCCGATTACGCCGACACGGCCGTCAACCGAACTGTCCGCCACTCCTTCGGTCACTCCTGCCATTTCACGATCGACATCGGCGCCTCCGAGGTTTGGCCGTTCCGCCGAAACGAAGGAAGAACGAAAGACTCAGAGAGAATTGAGAAAGGAACAAAAAGTCGAGCGGAAGGAGCAGGAACTCGAAAAGGGGAAAGCGCCGGCCGCTGAAACTTCGCCCAGTCCAAGTGCTAGCGTGGCGCCATCACCTTCTCCGTCTGTTTCCGTTGCCGGACCCGAGCCTCGCAACAAAGAAGAAAAGAAGAAGCATAAACGCGCGGGTGAGCGTGAGGGATCAGCCGAAACAGTTTCGCCTTCGCCGTCAGCCACGCCGCATTAACTCACGCGATCATTCCGAGCGAAGCGAGGAACCTCACATCCGCACGAAAATCTTTCACGCAATCGCGTGCAAGATCGACATCATCGCTAGATTGGGAGATCCCTCGCTCCCGCTCGGGATGACACGCGGTGGCTAACGTTGGGTTTAATCTGAGGTCGTGGAGATGCGAGGCCGTTCGGCCGCCAGTTCGCGCGCGTACGCGAGCGTATCGATGGCGTCGACATTTTTGTCGTGCCGGATCGCTTTGATCCGCGGAAAGCGCAGCGCCAGGCCGCTTGCATGACGCGTGCTCGATTGAATGGAATCGAACGCGACCTCGAGCACGATGTCCGGTTTCACTTCGCGATAGCGGCCACGATCGACAATCGTGTTTTGTTTGAAATGCTCGGTCAATTCCGCGATCTCGACGTCGGTCAGGCCACTGTAGGCTTTTCCGATCGGCAAAAGTTCGCCGCTTGTTTCGTCGCGCACCGCAAACGTGTAATCGCTCAAGACGTTGTTGCGTTTGCCATGACCGAGCTCCGCGGCGACCACCACCACGTCCAGCGTGGCCAGCTCCTTCTTTAATTTGAACCAGAACAAACCGCGGCGTCCGGGCGTATAAAAACTTTTCGGATCTTTGACCATCAATCCTTCGTTTGAACGTTTTCGCGCTTGCTCGAAAATCTGTTCGATTTCTCTCGCTGACTGGGCCGGAAAAGTCCCGGCTACTTGAAATTGCGAAGGCAATCGCAACTGACGCAGAAGTTCGCGCCGCTCGCGCAGCGGGATTTTTAATAACGAACGGCCGTCAAGCCAAAGAAGATCGAAGGCGATGAACGCGACCGGAACATCGGTCGATGCGCCGGCAAACAAATCCGTGCCGTTTGTTTTCCGGCCGAGACGTTTTTGCAGATCGAAGAAGGTCAATTTGCGTTCATGCCCAAGCGCGACGATTTCGCCGTCGAGGATAAGATCGACATCGAACTTACGCGCCTGCTCAGCCAGTTCCGGAAATTGATCGGTGACCCGCTTCAGATCGCGCGAGAAAATCTCC
This sequence comes from Verrucomicrobiota bacterium, assembly GCA_003219195.1. GTDB lineage: Bacteria > Verrucomicrobiota > Verrucomicrobiia > Chthoniobacterales > UBA10450 > UBA10450. Next base: position 3,776 of record QHPX01000012.1, on the reverse strand, counting down.
ACCCGCTTCGAATTGCGATGCAACTGCGCCCGAATGCCGTCGAACTTATCTTCCGCATAAACGGTTGTAGCTGCCGCCTTCTCTGGCGGCAGAGTTGTGGAACTGCCGCTGGGGACAGCGGCAGCTACAACGCTTTCCGATTTTTGATCGACAAATCTTTTCCAAATCGCTTCCGCAGTCGGCTCGGGACTTGCCAGCATGCATTTGATCGGTCGAAAGATCGACAACTCGGCGCGATGCAATTCGTTTTGCGAGGCAAGCAGGGCGGTCGCGCCGATGTCGCCCAGAAGCATGTTCGCCTCCTTTACATCGTCGAGCGGAGCTTCGAACGCTCTGGCGATTGCTTCCTCAACCAAACCTTCGCGCAATCCGATTCGCAGATCGCCGGTCAGAATCTTGACGACGTATTGACCTTCGCGCGCGGACAAGATCGACAATCGCTTTTGCAGCAATTCGGTCTTGGCGATCGGTCCACGCGCCCTTTGGAGTTGCTCAAAAAATTCTTTCGATTGCAAAATCGTGAACGATTCCGACTGCGTGCGGCCATCGAGCGCCTCGAACGCCGTCTTGCCAGCGTCGCCGTGGCTGTGTGCGATCTGGCGAAATTCCGCTTCGTTCAATTTCGCCGCGCTCATGATGGCCCGATAAATGATCGAGCCTCCTATTTGCACGGTGCGCAGGTCGTTTTGCGCAAATGGATTTCCCGTCAAATACGTTGTCGCGATCGGAAGTTGATCCGAATGGAGCGTGCGCAAATAATCTGCGAGCTGCCGAACCTTTTCTAACTTCGCCGGTGTCGTAGCGACCGCTTCGCCGACATTGGCGAAAGTTGCGAACTCCGATTCTATAGTGGCCGTCGTCTCAGCGGCATTATCGTTGCCGCCGGGGACAGCGGCCTCTACAGATCGGAAAGTTCCCAGCGTGAGTTCCATTTGATTTTCTTCGCTCAACGCCCATGCCTCGACGCCGATTTTTTCTCGCAGATCGCGCGCAAACTCGGCGGCGAAGCCGTGGAGCGTAAGTACGCGTTTCGGCCGCACAAGATCGACATAACGAATGAGATCGTCGTAATCGGCGTGATCCGAAAGAGGAAATACGGCATCAACTTGATAGCGATAAATCGCATTCGGGTCGACCGCCCAGCCGCTGATCATGGCGACACGTTTGCGCGCGATTTTCTCCAGCATGCGTGACCGGTTTGCGCTCGGCGGGCAAATAAGAACTTTGCCCGCGACTTCATTTGCATCGTAGCGCAGGTATTTGCAAAACGACTGGCCGAACTGCTCGTAAATGCGCGTCATTTGAAAGACCGTGCCGTGCAGCATCGGCATGAAACCCGCGCCTTCGAGCGCACAAAGAATTTCCTGCGCTTTGCCTAACGAATAGCCGAGCAGGACCGGCACTCCGCCATCGCCGATCGTTTCTCGGCAAAAGGCAACGATTTCATCGACAACCTGCTCGGTCGGTGGAAAACGGTAGCGCGGCCGCCCGAAGGTCGTTTCCATGATGAGTGTGTCGACGCACGCCCATTCCGTCGCTTCGGCGGATTTTCCGCGGCGCAATTTGAAGTCGCCGGTGTAAAGGAGCGATTGGTTTTCGGTCTGGAGAAAAATTTGCGCGGAACCAAAGATGTGCCCGGCCGGCAAGAGCATGAGATCGACATCGTGCACACGCCGTTGTTCGCCAAAAGGCAGAATGTGCTCCTTTCGCTTTCCGGGAAGACGCGCCTGCATTAAACGGGCGGTGCCTTCGGAGAGGATGATTTCGGCATGCGGCGCGATGTGATCGCTGTGCGCGTGTGAGACGAAGGCAAAACGCTTTGCATCCCACGGGTCGAGCCATAAATCGTGTTTCGGTAAATAAACGCCGCGCTCATAACGAACATCCATCACGCGAAAATTTATGCGCGGATGGTAATGGAGCGAAACATTGTTTCATCGACAATCGGCCTGCATTGACAAGCCGCGCGGGAACCGTTTTCATTTAGCCAATGAAGTTTGGCGCTACATCGGTGGGTTTAATCTTTTGCCTAAGCGCTCTGGTTGGCGCCGCCGAGGAGCCGAAGTTGCTCGTAAAAGTGACGCCGCTGCCGGTCGCCTTGAATAAAGATTTCGCGATTCGAAAGACGAAACTTTATTTGCTCAGCGAAAAAGCGCCGAAACAAGGGGCGCCAAGGACGGCGAGCAATCTTTCGCCGGGAGCGCTGTCGAGCACGGCGCCGCAGAGAACCGTCGCGAATCAGGATTCCTCCATTGCGTTCGAACGACAGTATCGCCTCTTCGGCGCGGTGACTAAGCTCGATCAACGTCAGCGTTTTGGTAACTATTTCGATTTCTTTTGGCGCGTCAAACGGCCGGCCGATCTCACCGTGCGCCTCGAGTACCGGCAGGAGAAACTGCACGCCCTTGTTCAGGCGCAGGAGATTTCATATCCGAATGTTCACGGTACTCATAAAACCGAGTTCAAAGTAATCGGTGACGATTATTTCGACGATGGGCGCGTGATCGCGTGGCGGTGCTTGTTGATCGAAAACGGCCAGATTGTGGCGGAAAACCGGTCCTATTTGTGGGAATGAGCCGGGCTGAACGCCGGCTTTGAAGGTAAGTCTTTACGATGCATTTCAATTCGGACCATGCCCCGGTGTCGGGCCGAGGTTTGACAGCCTGGTTGTCGATCTTGTATCTTAATTGATCAGCCGTGGAGTCATCGATTCAAGTAGGGGTGAACGGTCCAGCCGTGTGGGTGAAGGTGGAGGGTAAGGGAAGTTTTCTAAATAGCGGAAACTTGAAGGAATTCGCTCGCGAAATGGTCGATCGCGGTTACCGCGAATTTGTGATTGATTTGGCCAATTGCGCGATGATGGATTCGACCTTCATGGGCACAATGGCCGGCGTGGCGCTGCGATTGAAGGAGCTCGGCCGCGGTCATCTTCATGTCGTTCACTGCGGAACTCGCAGCCGCGAGCTCCTCTCCGGGCTCGGTCTTGATCAAATCTTCAGCATTCATGCTAATGGTGCGTCGGCACCGGAGTGCGAATCGCTCCGGCAAAAATCCAGCGGCGAGTCGTCGGAGAAAAAGCAGGAGCAAACGAAAACGATGCTGGAAGCGCACGAAGCGCTTTGCGAGGCGGCGCCAGAAAATTTTTTCCGTTTCAAAGACGTCCTCGATTATCTAAAGCAAGACCTTCATCACGAGACAGCGTCGAAGTAAGCGGGCCCCGTGACCATGTGGCCGATCCTTCTCTTCGGACTGCTGCTCGCGTCTGTCGCGGGGTGGATCTACACCTCGCAACGGCAGGCCCGGAGGATCCGGACGCTGGAACGCTCGAAAGAAGAAATTCAAGTCGAGGAAACGCTCGTCTTCGATTTCTTGCACGGACTCGGGGAAGCCTTCAGCGAAACGATCCGGCCCAATGACCTGCATCGACTGATTGTCGAAGGAGCGACCCGCATTCTTGACGCCCACGGCGGCGCGCTTTACATGGCCGATCGCACGGGCGCGAAGCTGGTACCGGCGTTCATTTCCAAAGGCTGCCCGCCGCTTGTTGAAGTTCCAACCGACATCCTGCAGCAAGCCGCGGCCACGCCCATTGCGCTCGAGAGTTATCTGCGGCTTCATTCCGTCCCGCTTAGTGAGGGGACGATTGGACGGGTCTGGCAAGCAGGACAGTCGGTCTGTTTGAATGAGCTTTCCGAGGCTCCGGAACTGGCAAAGTTGCGCGACACGTCCTTCGGCACCGCTTCAATGATGATCAGCGCGCTGCTTTACGGTAAACA